>DGBL01000208.1 GCA_002384315.1 Micrococcaceae bacterium UBA4005
TCGTTGGCGTTGAGGTCTTCCATCTTCATGGTGGCGATTTCCTCGACCTGGGCGTTGGTCAGCTTCGCAACCTTGACGGAATGCGGTGTGCCCGAGCCCTTCTGGACGCCGGCAGCCTTCTTGATCAGTTCGGCGGCAGGTGGCGTTTTGGTGATGAACGTGAACGAGCGGTCCTCGTACACAGTGATTTCGACGGGAATAACGTTCCCGCGCTGGGATTCCGTGGCGGCGTTGTAAGCCTTGCAGAATTCCATGATGTTGACACCGTGCTGACCAAGCGCGGGACCAATGGGCGGTGCCGGGTTAGCGGCACCTGCATTGATCTGCAGCTTGATGAGGCCGGTGACCTTCTTCTTCGGGGCCATGAAAGGGTCCTTTTCTTGCAATGCGTCCCCCGGGACAGGAGCGTCCCGTGGGTTGTCGGTCATCATGGCGTGATGACCACCGTTCCTCCGCGGCTAAGCCGTCCGCGGAAAACGAAAACTACGAAATCTTGGTGACCTGGTTGAAGGCCAGCGTCACTGGCGTTTCCCGCTCAAAGATCGAGACGAGCACCACCAGTTGCTGCGATTCCGGCTTGATTTCAGAGATCGTCGCAGGGAGGGTCTCGAACGGTCCTTCGTTGACCGTTACTGACTCGCCCACCTCAAAGTTGACCTCAGCCGGGGTGATCTGCTGGCGGACAGGTTTACCCGATACCGCATCGGTGTGGACGATCGTGTGCTCCAGCATGGAGAACACTTCCGTCAGGCTCAGCGGGACCGGATTGTGCGCGTTGCCCACAAATCCGGTAACCCCCGGCGTATGGCGGACCGTACCCCACGATTCGTCAGTGAGATCCATGCGCACCAGGACATAACCAGGAATCCTAACCCGGTTGACGATCTTGCGGACCGTGTTCTTGACCTCCACGACCTCTTCCATCGGCACCTGGATCTCGAATATGAAATCCTCCATGTCGAGGGTCTGGATCCTGGTTTCAAGATTCGCCTTGACCCGGTTTTCGTAGCCAGCATAGGAGTGGATGACGTACCAGTCGCCCTCCTGGCGGCGCAGTTTCGCTTTGAAGTCAGCCACGGGGTCTTCCTGCGCAGGTGTCTCCGGCTCTGCCTCACCATCTAGTTCAGCGCCACCTTCTACTGCGCCTTCACCGTCGGCTACAGCGTCGTCGTCCGCTGCGGGCACGTCAGCCTCGGCGCTGGAACCGGAAGTCTCCGACTCGGTGCCGGCATCCTCCGCAGGCACGCCTGAGTCGGACTGGTCTTCAGCGGTATCAGTCACCTGATCTCCACTGTCCAGCCCATCCGCTTCGCTTGCGTTCTGCCGTTCGAGTTCTTGCTCGGACACCTAGCTGCCTGCTTTCTGGTTACTTCAGCGTTGCACTACTTGCGCTCTGGTTCTTGCATTGTGGCCCGGCGAACGCTCGCCGGAGAGCTGGTCGGTTCAGCTGTTGCCGTCCCCGAACACCCACACGGCACCGGTGCCGAAGAGGAAATCCAAACCGGTCACGATGAGCATCATGATGACCACAAAGGTCATGACCGTGATCGTGTACCTGACCAGTTCGTGCCGGGTCGGGGTGACGACCTTCTTCAGCTCGGCGATGACCTGCCGGAAGAACAGCACGATCCGCGCGAAAAAGCCGCGCTTGGGCTTCCTGCCCCGGGCCCGGCCCTCAGGGCTGCTGGCAGCTGTATCCGTCACCGTCAACCTCTCATCAATCTGTGTGGTTTCCAGCGAAGCCGCGGAAGGCGACCCCGGCTGTGTGTTGTTTCACTGCCGCACCGCCACGTATGTGCCAGCTGTGCGCAGGGCAGACAGGACTCGAACCTGCAACCTGCGGTTTTGGAGACCGCTGCGCTACCAATTGCGCCACTACCCTTCGAGTCGAACCGCTTACCGCACCGCGCTCCGAAGCCCCTGAAGTGCGGACGAGGAGGGCGCGAACGATCATGGCGTTTCAACACCGAAGATCAAGTCTACGCAATCACCGCGTCAACGTCGAACCGGCCCAGGCGCGCCGCGGCATGCGATGCGCAGGCAGATCCCCCTAGACTGGATCGAGGCCACCCGACGTCAACGAATGAGACACGATGCACCCGACACCTGATGATTCCCTGCGACGCGGCTTACCCCGCATTTCACGCAGGATCGGATCGATCGCGGAGTCTGCCACCCTCGCGGTTGACGCCAAGGCCAAGGCGCTCAAAGCAGCGGGTCGTCCAGTCATTGGCTTCGGCGCTGGAGAACCGGATTTCCCCACCCCCGACTACATTGTTGAGGCGGCAGTCGCCGCCGCCCGGCAGCCGCGCTTCCACCGTTATTCACCCGCCGGGGGCCTGCCTGAACTCAAAGCGGCCATCGCCGAAAAAACGCTGCGCGATTCCGATTACCCGATCGACCCTGCCCAGGTGCTCGTGACCAACGGCGGTAAGCAAGCCGTGTACGAAGCTTTTGCGACCCTACTCGATCCCGGTGATGAGGTTCTTGTTCCCACACCATTTTGGACTACCTACCCCGAGGCCATCCGGCTCGCCGGCGGCGTGCCAGTGGAAGTATTCGCGGGACCAGAGCAAGGCTATCTGGCGAGCATCGATCAGTTGGACGCCGCCCTGACTCCACGGACCAAAGTCCTTTTGTTTGTTTCTCCCTCGAATCCGACCGGCGCGGTGTACCCACCGGAGCAGGTCGCGCTAATCGGCCAATGGGCCGCCGAGCGGGGGCTTTGGGTGGTCACCGACGAAATCTATGAGCACCTGACCTACGACGGCGTTCCCTTCACTTCCATTGCGACGGCTGCTCCAGCGCTGGGGGATAAAGTCGTGATCCTCAATGGAGTCGCGAAGACCTACGCGATGACCGGCTGGCGCGTGGGTTGGATGATAGGCCCGCCGGACGTGATCAAAGCTGCGACCAATCTGCAGTCCCACGCGACCTCGAACGTGGCGAACGTTTCCCAGATGGCGGCGCTGGCCGCAGTGTCCGGGCCGCTGGACGCCGTTCGCGAAATGAAGGCCTCCTTCGACCGGCGGCGGCACGCGATCGTAGCGGCACTGAACTCCATCGACGGGATTGAGTGCCCCACTCCACAGGGCGCCTTCTATGCGTACCCGGATGTGCGGGCACTGCTGGGCAGGGAGTTCGCCGGCTGCCGGCCGCAGACTTCCGCAGAACTTGCGGCCCTGATCCTCGACCAGGTGGAAGTTGCGGTGGTGCCCGGGGAAGCATTTGGGCCCAGCGGCTTCCTCCGGCTTTCTTATGCGCTCGGAGATGAAGATCTAGCCACGGGCATGACCCGGCTGCAGGACTTCCTCAGCTGACCGACACAGGCCACTGCCCCCTGTTCAACCTAGGACGGGCCGACACCCGAGCAGCATCGGGTTGGCGACGGAGGAGCCCTGATCAGCGTGTGTCTAGAATCATAGGTGAGCTCGACGGTGCGCTCCTGCGCCCACCCGTCCACAACGCTGAAGGAACCCAACCCCCCATGAAGATCGGAATTCTCACGAGCGGTGGCGACTGCCCCGGACTCAACGCGGTGATCCGCGGGGCAGTGCTGAAAGGCATCAAGACCAACAACCAGGAATTTGTGGGTTTCCGGGACGGTTGGCGCGGAGTAGTTGACGGCGACATTATCGACCTACCCCGTCATGCGGTTCGCGGTATTTCCAAGCAGGGTGGAACCATCCTGGGAACCTCGCGCACCAACCCCTTCGACGGCGACGGCGGACCGGAGGCAATCAAGGCCAACATGGACCGGCTGGGCATTGACGCGATGATCGCCATTGGCGGGGAGGGTACGCTCGCTGCGGCCAAGCGTCTCACCGATGCGGGCTTGAAGATTGTCGGTGTGCCCAAGACCGTGGACAATGACCTCGACGCCACCGACTACACGTTCGGCTTCGATACAGCCGTGCAGATCGCGACCGAAGCTATCGACCGGCTACGTACGACCGGCGAGTCCCACCACCGGTGCATGGTGGCTGAAGTCATGGGACGCCATGTGGGCTGGATTGCGCTGCATGCAGGAATGGCCTCCGGCGCCCACGCCATTCTGGTGCCGGAACAGCGGACCAGCATTGAACAGATCGCGGAGTGGGTCACCGAAGCCCGCGATCGCGGGCGCGCCCCGCTCGTCGTCGTGGCGGAGGGTTTCGTCCCTGCACACATGGAGCAGGCTCACTCCGAGCGCGGGCTCGATACGTTCGGTCGGCCCCGGCTGGGCGGGATCGCGGACCAGCTAGCTCCGGAGATCGAGGCCCGCACCGGCATTGAGACCCGGGCGACCGTACTGGGACATATCCAGCGTGGCGGGGTCCCGTCCGCTTTCGACCGGGTGCTTGCCACCCGGCTCGGCATGGCAGCAGTCGACGCCGTTAGGGATGAATTCTGGGGCACCATGGTTTCCCTGCGCGGCACGGAGATAGCCCACGTCCGGTTCGAGGCGGCGTTGGGCAACCTGAAAGTGGTACCGAAGCACCGCTATGACGAGGCTGCGATTCTTTTCGGCTGAGGCACGGCGGTCCGGGCTCGTGAACGCCGGATCGCTCGGGGCGGTAGCTTTCGGGCGCTTTCGGGTGTTAGCGCGGACCCTTGAGGAAGCCGGTGGCACGGCCCACAACTTGGCCGGCGTCCGGGGCGACAATCACTTCCTGGGCGGCGGCGTAGCGCTCCTGGCCGTCGTGCACCTCGAGTGTTGCCTCCGGATCGACGCTGCGCTTGATGACCGCCAGGGCCACCGCCCCCATTTCCCAATGCTGGGCCACGGAAGTGGCCCGACCTACAGTTCGTCCGTCGACCACGACGGCGCTGCCGCGCGCCGGAAGTGTGTGCTGGCTGCCGTCGAGCTGGAGGAAAACCAGGCGGCGCGGCGGGTGGCCCAGGTTGTGCACCCGAGCCACGGTCTCCTGACCCTTGTAGCACCCTTTCGAGAGGTGAACTGCGGTCCGCAGCAAGTCCAGCTCATGAGGGATGGTCTTTTCGTCGGTTTCAAACCCCATCCGGGGACGCCATGCGGCAACCCTCAGCGCTTCGGCGGCCAGCATACCCGCCGGCTGGATTCCCTCCAGCCCGGACACTGTGTCCCGCAAAGCCTCGCGCGGCACTAGTGTCTCCCGCCAGCGAAGCTCCTGTCCCGGGTGGGTTTCTGTACTGGCGACGGAGTAGGCAAAGCCTCCCGGGCTAACCTCGGGCCAGTGATCGACCCATTCGGTGTGCTCCGCCAGACCGGGGATCGCACCGGCGGATCCAAGCACGGCCCACTGGGCGGAGACATCCTGCACCTCAACGCGGAGCATGAACTTCATCCTGAGCAACCATTCAGCCAACCCGGCCGCGTCCGCTCCCTCGACGATCAGCCAGGACCGTTCGCCGTCGTCGACGATCCGCACATGGTGCTCTATGCGACCCTGCACGCTCAGCAGTAAGGTTTCGGAACTCTGCCCGGGTTCCAGTCCAAGGAGGAGTTGCGAGGACAGTGTATTGAGCCAGCTCAACCTGTCCGGCCCGGATACCGTCACGACTCCCCGGTGGGATAGGTCCACTACAGCCAGACCGCGGGCCAACGCACGCTGCTCGCGCAGCGGGTCTCCGTAGTGGCCCGCGACGCACTGGTCCGGTGTGGCGGCTTCGACCGCCCCGTGCAGGGACAGGAGTGGACTGGTCTGGCTCATAGGGCTGACTCGCCTTTCGGACGACGCTTGTCCCGACGGGTGCTACCGGCCGGAGGCCGGATCAGGAAACTTTTTTGAGGATGGCAGAGGCGTGCGCCGCGATCGAATTTCCGTTCGAGGCGACATCCCACCTCCAATAAAGTTCACCGTCCACCAAACCCAGGAGGCGGGTGGCCGCGGTGTAATCCTTTGCGTTCTGGCCACGCATCACCAAGTCGGTGGAGAGCTGGATCTGCGGGCCTTTGATGGTTCCGTAGTAGAGCTCGGCGATTCCACCCGGGTGGACGATGGTGGCCGTGATGTCGAAGCCACCGGTATCGTTGCGGAGTTGCTCCACTTCGTCGGCACTCTTAAGTGCCGGAACAATGTCCGCCGGGGTCAGCCCCGGCCCGACGTCGGCGTCGTTTAGTTTGCGGTCAAGCGCCCAGAAGCCGGACTCGACGCTCAGCGGACGTAGCGTCACCCCGTTTTCGTCAATGAGTGTGCTTTCAGCGGTGTACTGCAGGAAGGGCAGCCCGCACTGGGTGAAGGACACGCTCTGGGCGAACTGCGCCGATTCGGCGGAACCCTCCCCCAGCCGTCCGGTTCCTTCCCAGCGCCCCAACAACCAGGACAGCGGTACCAGTTCAGGGGTGAGGTCTGTCGGTATCTCAATGGGCATGGAAAAACTCACTGCCCCTATTTTTGGCCCTTGTATAGCCGCGTCACGACCAACGCCGCGAACCCGGCCATGCCGAGCCCGGCAAGAACCAGCAGGGAGATGAAAAATATTTCGAGAGCAAGAATCGACATGCTTCCATCCTAACGCGCGGCGGGACTGTGCTCCGTGCGGCGGTTATGCGTTCAGGAGAGCAGGAGTTTGTCGAGGTAGTAGACCACCGATCCCACCGCCAGGACAGGGGTGATACCCAGAGTCGCTGCGGCGGCCAAGCTTACCGGGGTTGGGTGCGCCCGTACCAGCCGCGTCGCGGCGACGACAGCGACCGCCAGCACGGCTCCGATCAGCGCAGTCGCAACCACCGGGAGGTCCTCTCGAAACAAGGCCACTACTGGACCCGCGAGCGCGGCCGCAACTGCGCCCAGCGGAGCGGTTACGGCGGTTCTCCACGGCAGCAGGGACGCAGCGAAGGCAAGAAGGAGGCTTAATCCGGCGACCAGGGTGAGCGGGGAATCTGCGGCGTTGAGCGCAAGCCTGTCAGCTGCGACCCATCCGGCGCCAAGCGACACGGCGAAGACGCCGGCGGAGGAACTGAGAATGGATTCGAGTCGGTGGCTTTGACCGGTGCCACGCAGTAGCTGGATCACGAATACGGCACCAACTCCGAGGGCGACGGCGGCGGGGAACCAAATCATGTAAGCCGGCCCACTGACGGTTACGGAACCAGCGCACGCGATAACTGCCGCAGCACCGATAACCGCTGACTGGCTACGCCGGGCCGGAATGCCTGAAAGCTGGGGCCAGCCGACGGCGACAACCAGCCCCAGTCCGGCGACAAGCACGCCCAGTGCCTGTATGGACACGTAGGATGCAGCCACGATCGCCACGGCCGCGGCCAGAGCGGCGCCTGCTGTTGTCCTATTCCTCACTCCTGCAATACTGCCCTATACGCCCGCCACCACACGAAAAGCACCGCCGGCAGGGAGCCCGGGCCACCGCTGTACGGGCCTTGCAGTCCACGCGTTCACACCCTGGCAGACCTCCACGCGGTATACTTCTCGACATTCCGACCATCGACCGGATGACGGGTTCTGACTCCAGTCCATCGATGTATGCCCGATGATGCGCGTCCCAACCCTGTGGAGGACACATGCCGCACATCCTGATGCTGACCAACGCCACCGGCTCTTCGGTGGACGTTCTTCCTGCACTCGAACTGCTCAACCACAAAGTGCATATCCTTGCCGCCGAACCCACCGCGCTGCTCGAAACCGACCCCTGCGACGTCGTCATTGTCGATGCTCGCAAGGATCTGGTCGGCGCCCGTTCCCTGTGCCAACTGCTGAAGGCCACCGGTTTGAGTGTGCCGTTATTCCTGGTGTTGACCGAGGGCGGCATGGCGGCGGTGGCCGCGAACTGGCTTGCGGACGAGGTGGTCCTGGACACCGCTGGCCCGGCAGAGGTGGAGGCGCGGCTGAGACTGGCGATAGCGAAATCCGATTCGGCACTGGAGGAGACCAGCTCCGAGATTCGTGCCTCCGGGGTCGTCATCGACGAGGCGAGCTACACAGCCCGGGTCAACGGTCAGCCGTTGAACCTCACCTACAAGGAATTCGAGTTGCTGAAATACCTGGCCCAGCACCCAGGCCGGGTCTTCACCAGGGACCAACTGCTGCACGAAGTGTGGGGTTACGACTATTACGGAGGCACCCGGACGGTCGACGTTCATGTGCGGCGGCTGCGCGCCAAGCTGGGTGCGGACCACGAGCAGCTGATCGGCACGGTCCGTAACGTGGGCTACCGTTTCACCCTCAGCCGCAGTTCCGGCGAGCAGGAATCCGCAGTCAACCAGGACGCCTAGCAGCCAACGTCCAACGCGAGAACCCCCGGCGTAAACAACTGCGNNCTGGCCAGTGGTGGAGGACATACGGGTCGAACGTATCGCGGGCACCCCACTGGTGCATCCCCCCGGAACGAACCACCACGTTACCGGAGGATCCCGGAGCAGCCAAACCACACCCTCCCTAAGGAGGCGGACCGGAGGTTAGGCTGGGCGCATGACTGCCGCACAGCACCCGACCTGGCTCATAGTGAAAACACTCGGCGCACCCTCCGCCAGGGAGCTGGCGGAAATCACCTCCCTGACAGCCGCAGCCACGGAGGCCGACGGCAATCCTCCGCTGTCGGAACAAACCCTCGTCCTGCTCGGCTCCGCGGAAAGGGCTGCATTAACGCTGCGGATCATTGCCGCCTATGCGGATCAGGACGACCCCGACGACGCCCAACTCGTGGGAGTCGCAGTAGTCAGCGTCGCACCCGCTGGCACCGGCGGCGTCGTCGAACTCGTGGTCGCTCCGGATTGTCGCAACCAGGGTGTCGGGAGGGCACTGGCTGGAGCCGTGGAGCAGGAGGGCTTATCGGGTTTGCACGCGTGGTCGCACGGGAACCATGCTGCCGCTGCCGAGCTGGCAGATCGCCTAGGTATGACGCCGGTGCGGGAGTTGTGGCGGATGCGCCAGTCGCGGGCCGCCCGGGTGGAATCCGTCCCGGATCTCAGCCTCCCGGACGGGGTGCGGCTAGATACGTTCATCCCCGGCCGGGATGAGGATCCCTGGCTGGAAGCGAACCGTGCCGCGTTCAGCGGCCACCCCGAGCAGGGGGCGATAACCCGCTCGGATCTCCGGGCGCGCATGGCCGAACCGTGGTTCGACCCGAATGGGTTTTTTCTTGCCCGCCGCGGATCGGACCCCACCGTGCTGGGTTTCCATTGGACGAAGATTCATCCAGCTGTAGGCTCCCACCCGCCACTTGGCGAAGTTTATGTGGTGGGAGTCGTTCCGCAAGCCCAGGGAATGGGGCTGGGCAAAGCGCTCACGATTGCGGGCATCGAGTATCTGCACGGGCAGGGTCTCCAGGCGATCATGTTGTACGTGGACGCAGATAACCTTGCTGCAGTCGCCCTCTACCGCGCACTCGGTTTCACCCGGTGGGATGTGGATGTCATGTACGCGCATCAGGACGATCCACCCAGCTTGTAAGGTTGATTTCCAGGATGTCGTGCCCGCTGTCGCGACCGGCCCGCACCCCTACCCGCAGGAGACACAATGGAATCTGGAACCGCTGCCCGCGTTCCCTCACGGTACGGCTCGTCCGAGACCGCTCCGGCGCGCGCCACCCAGGACCGCATCGACATCCCCGACTTCGAACCGAGCGAAGCTCCCGCCGGTGATTTCAGCCCCGACCGGTTCCTCGACCGGGAGATCAGCTGGCTGGACTTCAATGCGCGGGTCCTTGACCTCGCGGAAGATCCCGACCTCTTCCTGCTGGAGCGGGTCCACTTCCTCTCAATTTTCGCGTCCAACCTGGACGAGTTCTTCATGGTCCGGGTGGCGGGACTCAAACGCCGCATCGCGGCAGGCTTAGCAGTCCCGTCCGCAGCCGGGTTGAGCCCCATCGAGCAACTCGAAAAGATCATGGCCGATGGATACCAACTCCAGCAGCGCCACGCAGCGATCTTCTCGGAGCAGATCCGCCCCGCCCTCGCCGCGGAAAAGATCCACCTCACCACCTGGGACGAGCTCGACGAACCTGCCCGGGCGCACCTGCACCGGTTGTTCGCGGAGAAGGTTTTTCCGATCCTCACCCCCCTTGCCGTGGATCCGGCGCACCCATTCCCCTATATTTCCGGCCTCTCACTGAACCTTGCCGTCGTCGTGCGCAACCCGGTGAGCGAGAAGGAACTTTTCGCCCGGCTAAAGGTTCCCGACCAGATTCCCCGTCTGCTGGCGGTGGATGGACCCCGCGCTGGGACCATTGCCGGGCGGCCGGCGCGATTCATTCCGCTCGAGGACGTTATCGCGGTGCATCTGGACCAGTTGTTCCCGGGCATGGAGGTTTTGGAGCACCACACGTTCCGGGTTACGCGCAACGAAGACCTCGAAGTGGAGGAGGACGACGCCGAGAACCTGCTCCAGGCACTCGAGAAGGAGTTGCTGCGCCGTCGTTTCGGCCCGCCGGTCCGGTTGGAGGTCACCACTGACATCAA
>DGBL01000102.1 GCA_002384315.1 Micrococcaceae bacterium UBA4005
TCCTCGAACGATCTGTACACGCAGTTCGAGTACGCCACCGACCCTGCCAACGTGGTCATCGATATGCATGCCTCCCACCTCTGGGACGCCTCCACAATTGCCACCCTGGACGCCATCACGGAAAAATATCGGCGCCATGGGAAGGAAGTGCGGATCATCGGGCTCAACGACGCGTCCGTGCTGATGCGCGAACGCCTTGCCGGGAAGCTCGGCGGCGGGCACTGAGCCTGATTCGACGTAGTCTGGACCGGTGGCCTCCGGAACCGAGGACCGCCCGCGAGGCGGATTGGCAGCATTATGCGTGGCCCAGACTACGAGCTGGGGCCTGCTCTACTATTCGCTGCCCACGGCTGTAGCCCCGATCCAGGCCGATACCGGCTGGTCCGCTGCGCTGATCACGTCCGCCTTTTCGGCCGGGTTGATCGTCTCGGCCGTGGTGGGAATCCAGGTGGGGCGACTGCTCGACAAACGGGGGCCGCGCCTGCTCATGTTCTCCGGCAGCCTGGTGGGAGTGGGCGCCCTGCTCTTGGTCGCAGCAGCACCGAACCTGCCCATCTTCTTCTGCGCCTGGCTGATCGCCGGCGTCGCGCAGTCCGCAGTGCTCTACCAACCGGCGTTCACCGTAATCACCCGTTGGTACGGGCCTGAGCGGGTGCGCGCACTGACGACGCTCACCCTCGTGGCCGGGTTCGCCTCGACCATCTATGTCCCACTCACGGCGTTCCTGATCCAGCTCGCTGGCTGGCGGGTCACCTACGTGCTGTTAGCTGTCCTGCTGGCCGTGGTGACACTGCCGTTGCACTGGTTCTTCCTCAACTCGCACTGGTCGCACCACGGGTCCGCCGCCATGCAGGACGGGCACGACGGCGCCAGTCCACCATCCGCGCTGACCGGGGACCGCACACGAAACCTGCAGCGCACCGCCCGTTTCCGGTTTCTGCAGGTGGCGATGGCGTTGTCCACCTTTGCACTGTTCGCGGTTACCATCAACATCATCCCGCTGCTGCTCGAACGTGGGGCTGACTACTCTACGGCCGCGTTGGCGCTCGGCCTCATCGGTGTAGGGCAGGTTGCCGGACGGCTCGGGTACTCCGCGCTGGCGAAGTACACTCCCACCGTGACCCGCACGGCAGTGCTGATCGGGGCTGGCGCATTGTGCCTGTGGGGCGCGGGGCTCATTGCCGGACCCGTCGTCGTGCTTGTCGGCATCGCCATGATCTCCGGGACGGTCCGCGGATGCAACACCCTGCTGCAGGCAACGGCAGTGGCGGACCGCTGGGGAACCAAAGACTTCGGCGCACTAAACGGCGTCTTCGCCGCCCCGATCACTATTCTGGCCGCGCTCGGGCCCGCCGCTGGTCCCATCGTCGCTGCCGCGCTCGGCGGCTACGCCGCTATGGTCCTGGCGATGGCGGCACTGGCGAGCCTCGGCTTCCTCGCCGCCCTGCGCTCGTAGCCCCAAAATGTTCCCCCGTTCGGCGCATAATGCTCACCGCTCACAGAATTGATGCACCACCGGCTTGAGCTTCCGTTACGCACCGCGCCACCGGTTGCTAGTTTCGCTAGGTTAGGGACAATCTTTGAGGAGCGTCATGAGTGAAAAACATCAGGATCCCGGTAACTCCGGGACAGACCGCGTCCAGAGCGCCGTCGAGGACAGCGATGTCCTGGTCCAGGACCCCGATTTGCCGCCCACAGCGGTTGACGCCGAGGTAGCTGACGCGGAAGAACGCCGCTGGACTCCGGCCAAAATCGCACTGTGGGCCGGAATTGCGCTACTTGGCGGTGTCAGCTGGACAGTCTTGGCCATCGTCCGCGGCGAGACGGTGAACGCGATCTGGTTTGTCTTCGCGGCCGTAAGTACGTATCTGATCGCCTACCGCTTCTACGCCAAATTTATCGAGCGTAAACTTCTTCAACCCGACGACCGCCGGGCCACTCCGGCGGAATACAAGGCGGACGGCAAAGACTATTCGGTAACGGACCGGCGTGTGCTCTACGGGCACCATTTCGCCGCCATTGCTGGCGCTGGCCCGCTGGTTGGCCCCGTGCTCGCTGCACAGATGGGCTACCTTCCGGGGACCCTGTGGATCATCTTCGGCGTCGTGGCCGCAGGTGCTGTACAGGACTACCTCGTCATGTTCTTCTCGATGCGTCGCGGTGGGCGCTCACTGGGCCAGATGGCGCGCGAGGAGCTAGGAATGGTGGGCGGAATCGCCGCGCTGGTAGCGACTCTGACGATCATGATCATCATCGTGGCGATCCTCGCACTCGTGGTGGTCAACGCGCTCGGCGAGAGCCCGTGGGGCGTGTTCTCCGTGGCGATGACCATCCCCATCGCATTGTTCATGGGCGTTTACCTGCGGTTCATTCGGCCGGGAAAAATCACTGAAGTTTCCCTTATCGGGTTCGTTCTGCTCATGCTGGCGATCATCTCCGGCGGCTGGATTGGAGGCACCGAATGGGGTGCTGCGATCTTCGGACTGGACCGGGTCACCATCGCATGGGGGATCATCATTTACGGCTTCATCGCCGCTGTCTTGCCTGTGTGGCTCCTTCTGGCCCCACGCGACTACCTTTCCACTTTCATGAAGATCGGCACCATCGTCATGCTGGCCGTCGCGATCATCATCACTCGCCCGGAAATCAACGTCCCGGCTGTGAGCGAGTTCGCCAGCCGCTCGGATGCGCCCGTTGTCCCTGGATCTCTGTTCCCCTTCCTGTTTGTCACTATCGCCTGTGGGGCGCTCTCCGGGTTCCACGCCCTTATTTCCTCGGGAACCACACCGAAGATGATCCAAAAGGAACGCCAGACGCGGTTCATCGGCTACGGCGGCATGCTCATGGAGTCCTTCGTAGCGATCATGGCACTCGTCGCGGCGCTCTCCATCGACCGCGGCATCTACTTCGCCATGAACTCCCCGGTGGCTGCTACCGGAGGAACTATCGAAGGCGCAGTGGCGTTCGTTAACGGGCTGGGCTTGACTGGCGTCAACCTCACCCCTGACATGCTGAGCCAACTGGCTAGCAACGTTGGCGAGGAATCCGTCGTCTCACGCACCGGAGGCGCGCCGACACTGGCTGTTGGAATCGCCCAGGTGATGCAAAGCTTCATCGGCGGCTCGGGCATGATGGCGTTCTGGTATCACTTCGCCATCATGTTCGAAGCACTGTTTATCCTGACCGCGGTGGACGCTGGCACCCGGGTTGCACGCTTCATGCTCCAGGACTCGATCGGCAACTTTGTGCCACGATTCAAGGATACGTCCTGGCGAACGGGAGCCTGGATCAGCACCGCCATCATGGTGGCTGGCTGGGGTGCGATCCTGATCATGGGTGTCACCGATCCGCTGGGAGGCATCAACACATTGTTCCCGCTGTTCGGCATCGCAAATCAGCTTCTCGCAGCGATTGCGCTTGCGGTCTGCATGGCTATCTATGCGAAAAAGGGTTCCTTCAAGTATCTCTGGGTTCCGGCCCTTCCGCTGGCGTTCGCCGCAGTGGTGACCATCTCGGCGTCGTTCCTGAAGATCTTCTCGCCGGTCCCGACCGTCGGCTACTGGGCAAACCACTTCGCCTTCCGCGATGCGCTCGCTGCCGGTGAGCAGAGCTTCAAAACGGCTCCTGATGTCGCTGCCATGGAAGCCGTCATCCGTAATACATTCATCCAGGGGACACTGTCCATCCTGTTCGTAACGCTCGCGATCACCGTGATCACCACGGCGATTATTGCCACAGCAAAGGCTTACCGGGCCGGAGGCGGGCCAAGCATGGAGGACAAGGCTGTGCCGTCGCGTATCTACGCTCCCGCCGGGCTTATCCCGACACCGGCTGAGCGGGCATTGCAGGCTCAGTGGGATGCCTTGCCCGAGGGGAAGAAACCCGTGGCGGTTAGGCACTAGTGACAGTTCTCATTAAGGCACGGGCCGCGGCTCGTGAATTCGCCTGGCTCTTCAAAGGCGTGATGGGAGAGAACGCGTATCAGCAGTATCTCGATCATCACCGGTCGATTCACAGCGCGATTCCTCCGATGTCGGAAAAGGAGTTCTGGCGGGACAAGACTGACCGCCAGGAGACCAACCCGGAGGGTCGCTGCTGCTAGCTGGCCGCTGGACTGACGCAGATCACGGGCGGGGTATCACTTCGGTGATACCCCGCCCGTCGCGATTTCACCCGAATTGTGCTGGGCTGAATTGGAGGATCGTAATGATCATTGCTGCGTGTGGCTGGCAGTCGAATCATGTGCGTCGTGGATCCGGAACCACCGGTAGCCGTAACGGTCCAGTTTCAGCGTGAAGTGGCCGTCCTCCTCCAGCGGTATGTTCTCTCCGTCCAGCAAATCCAGCAGGATGGCTCCGGCCAGGGATTGTCCCTCACCGTCGGGGAGACTGACGCGGGCGTCAATTTCGACAGGTTGCGGGCCCAGGTTGTGCGCCATGACTACGGTCGATCCCGCCCGGCTGCAGCTGTGGAGCAGCACCGCGGTGGACGGCTGCTTAATGATCCGGAAATCACCCCACCCAAGTTCCGGGGTTTCCCGGTATCGCCGGATCAAGGTTGCGATGAAGTTCCACAGGGAATCGGGGTCGCGTTTGGATGCAGCGACGTTGACGTTCCGGGGCCCGAAGTAGCCTTCGACAATGGGCGCCACCAGTTCTCCTGGCTCCGCCGCGGAAAACCCCCCATTAGCCGTATCATCCCACTGCATCGGCGCACGGACGGCCGCACGTCCGGGCTGTGTTAAATCCTCCCCCATGCCGATTTCCTCCCCGTAGAAAAGCACCGGTGTCCCCGGGAGGGAAAATAGCAGGGAATAGACCATCCGGATGCGCGCCGGATCACCGTCCAGCATGGGTGGCAGGCGGCGCCGGAGCCCGCGTCCATACATCTGCATGTCTGGGTCGGCGCCGAAGGCCGCAAAAACTTCGCCCCGCTCCTCCTCGCTGAGCTTGTCCAGCGTGAGCTCGTCATGGTTCCGGACGAACATCGCCCATTGGTTGTCCTCATGGATCTGCGGCCGGCTGGCGAGCGTCTTCGCCAGCGGACGGGCATCCTCCCGGGCGAGGGCGAGGTACATGTTCTGCATAGCCAGGAAGTCGAATTGCATATTCAGTTCGTTACCAGCCGTGCCGCCAAAATACTTCAGTTGTTCGCGGTAGGGAAGGTTTACCTCTCCGAGAAGGACTGCGCTGCCGTTCCTGCGGTTGAGGAAGCTACGCAGCGCACCCAGGTAGTCGTGCGGATCGATCTGCGCCGCTTTGTCTTTGGGCTCGCCGCGTAGTTCAAGGAAAAACGGCACCGCGTCGAGGCGGAAACCGTCCAACCCGAGCTGCAGCCAAAAACCCATGGACTTGGCTATCTCATCGCGCACCGCGGGGTTGGCAACATTGAGGTCGGGNNGTCTCCTCGCCGGGGAAGACCACCTCGGCGGACGTATCGGGGGGAGGATCCGATCTCCACACGTAATAGTCGCGATACGGGTTGTCGATGGACTTTCGGGCCTGCTGGAACCACGGATGCTTATCGGAGGTATGGTTGACGACAAAATCCGCGATCACCCGCATGCCCCGATCCTGGGCTGTCCGGATGAACTCCATAACGTCCCCGAGGGAACCCAGCCGTGGATCAACACCGTAAAAATCCGTGACGTCGTATCCGTCGTCGCGGTCAGGCGTCGGATAGAACGGCATCAGCCAGATGCAGGTGACGCCCAAGGCCGCCAGATAGTCGACCCGTTGGGTCAGCCCCCGAAAATCGCCGACGCCGTCGCCGTCGCCGTCACAGAAGGTTTCCGGATCCAAGCAATAGATCACAGCGTTCTTCCACCATAGATCCGAGGTTTTGGACATCCTCATTGTGCTCTTCCTCCGGTTGGTGCCGTACCGAACTGCGGGAGCACCTGTTCAGCGAACGCGTCGATGAACGGTTTCTGCTCCTGGCCGACAAAGTGCAGATATAGTTCCTCGAAACCCAGCTCGAGGTATTCATGCAGCCAGGCGGCATGCTGGCCTGGCTCCGCGGAAATATTCACGGCCTGCCGGACTTGGCTCTCCCCCACCGCCGCGCTCACGCCATCAAAGTGCGCCGCCGTCGGCAGATCCCATGGAACCGGTGGGGCAAACACGTTCGACCGCCACTGATCCATGGCGATGGCAACGGCCTGCTCTTCGCGTTCAGCCCAGGACAAATGGACCTGCAAGATTGCGGGTCCGGTCCCTCCCTCGCCGCGATAGGCGGCGAGCATTTCGCTCAGTTTCGCCAGGGGCTGGTTGACTGTCACCAGCCCATCCGCCCACGCCGCCGCACGCCGGGCGGTCAGGACGCTCACCGCCGGGGCAATGAGCAGTGGCGTGACCGGCGGGACGTCCCACAGCTTCGCCTCCTGTACCTCCACCAGCCCGTGGTGCGTGACTACCTCCCCCGCGTGCAGGCGCCTGATAATGTCCACGCATTCCTCGAGCCGGCGCTGACGCACCTCCTTCGGCGGCCAGCGGTCCCCCGTCACGTGCTCGTTCATGTTCTCGCCGCTACCCGGCGCCATCCAAAACCGTCCCGGAAACATCGCGCCAAGCGTGGCCGAAGCGTGCGCCAGAATGGCTGGATGGTACCGCTGACCGGGTGCGGTCACGACCCCGAACCGCAGACGGGTGGTCGCCAGCGCCGCCCCCAGCCATGACCAGGCGAACCCGGAATGCCCCTGCCTCGATGACCACGGTTCGATGTGGTCCGAACACATGGCAGCACCGAACCCTGCCTGCTCGGCCAATTGGACATCCTCGAGCAACTGACCGGGGCTGATTTGTTCGTGCGAGGCATGGAACCCGATAACCGTCATTGTTAAGATCTACCGGTAGGAACACCGCGGTGTCGAGCATTTGTAGCCATTAAGCCTATATTTATCAGCATGTTGACCATCCGGATGCTTGTGACGGCGGGCAGGAACCACGCGGCATCGAGCCAGAGCTGCTGACGGACTTCGCTGACACCCTGGATGCGGCCATCATGTGGGTCCTGGGCAGCGAACGCGAACTGGCCGACGGCCTCGAACACGGCGAACTGGACATTGCCATTGGCGGCTTCGCCGACGACACTCCGTGGGTATCCCAAGCTGGCGTGACCCGACCCTACGGCGAGTCCCTGGATAAGCACGGCAAGACGATCAAGCACGTCATGCTTGTCCCGCCGGGGGAGAACTCCTTTCTGCTGAAGCTGGACTCCTTCCTGCTCACCCTTAAGGAAAGCCAGTGATGCGCACCACGGCAACGCAGGGGACAAACTTCGGCCACACCGAGCTGCCCGCGGAACAGTGCCTGGCCCTGCGCAAGGCAGTTAAATCCGCCTGGATCGAGGACATGCTGTCTTTCCTGCCGCCTATCTCCTTCCTCATAGCCACCCGGGTCATACGGCGCAGGCCAACTCCCGATCATCCGTACGGCTACCATCGGGCCGTGGGGGGTCGCGCACCTAGTCGCCACGGCCTTGGCCGCTGGAGTGGGCGTCCTCGGGATCGGACTCGGACTCTGGTGGGCGGACGCAATCGCGGCGCTGTTGATCTCGGGAAGCATCNNGGACGTATGACGGGGCCGAGCCGCACCCGCTCGGAGGTCAGATCGACGACTATCTGCGCACGCTTGACTGGGTGGCTCAAGCGCAATCCCGCATCCGGGACGAGGGGCACGTATTCCACATCAAATCCTTCGTGGTGCCGCACAGATGGCGCCGTCTCTCGCTCGACCGCCTCGAAAACGCCCGCCAAGTCTGCATTGCGCTGGACTGGAAGGTTCAGGACATGGTGATTGTTCCCGTTGCTGAACTCCCGGAAGAATTCTTACCCTCACCCTCCGGTTCGGCAAGGACACAGGCAAGCCGGTCCAGCGCGCCGGGAACTAGAGAGTAATACGCCCACACTCCCCGCTTCTCGCGATGCAGAATTCCAGCGTCGACGAGGATTTTCAGGTGATGCGATACCGTCGGCTGGCCCAGGCCCAGGAGGTCGGTCAGGTCGCAGACACAGGACTCGGACG
>DGBL01000201.1 GCA_002384315.1 Micrococcaceae bacterium UBA4005
CGTGTAGCGCACGCGGGCGTTCTTTTTCACCACGATTTCCACCACAGCCGAATGCAGTGAGTCGGAGGTGTAGATCGGCGCAGTACAGCCTTCGATGTAGTGCACGTAGCTGCCTTCGTCGGCGATGATCAGCGTNNGTTGATCCGGAAGTAGGCCTGCAGTGGGATCTCCACGTGAACGCCCTTTGGAACGTAGACGAACGAGCCGCCAGACCAGACCGAGGTGTTCAGGGAAGCGAATTTGTTGTCGCCTACCGGAATGATGGTGCCGAAGTATTCCTGGAAGATTTCCGGGTGTTCACGTAGGGCAGTATCGGTGTCAAGGAAGATAACTCCCTGCTGTTCAAGATCCTCCCGCAACTGGTGGTACACGACCTCCGACTCNNGTACTTGCGCTCGGCCTCGGGGATCCCGAGCTTCTCGTAGGTCCGGCGGATGTCCTCCGGGAGGTCCTCCCACGTGTTGGCCTGCTTCTCGGTGGAACGCACAAAGTACTTGATGTTGTCGAAATCGATCCCCGAGAGGTCAGCGCCCCAAGTGGGCATTGGCTTCCGGTCGAAATACTTCAGCCCTTTCAGCCGCAGATCAAGCATCCACTGCGGTTCGTTTTTCTTGGCCGAGATGTCCCGGACAACTTCCTCGCTCAGGCCCCGGCGCGCATTGGCGCTGATATCGTTCTTGTCGGCCCACCCGTACTGGTAGGTGCCGATTCCCTCGAGTTCGGGGTTACGCTCCAAAATGTCGGAGATCACCGATTCGGGCACTGTCTCAGGGTTCATGAGCTTCTGGTCTGCTTGATCCGTCATCATGGCCTTCCTTGCTGCTGGGTGGATAACGTGTCCAACTGGGATTGAATACTGTTCTGCTCCTCCGGCACGGATGCCGACGGAGTGGATTTTCGGCCCACGGGGATATGCGTCGTGCAGACGTGGCCCCCGCCGGCAAGTGTGGAGAGCCTGCGCACATCGACACCCAGCAGTCGTGAGAACACCTGGGACTCCTGCTCGCAGAACGCCGGAAATTCCTCGGCCAGTTGCTGGAGCGGGCAGTGGCCCTGGCACAACTGCACGCTGAGCATCGCCGTGGTCGGCGCTGCGCTGCCGACCACCTTGGTCGATCCGACATAACCGTCCTCACTCAGAGCCGCGGCGAGGGCCTCGGCGCGGTCCTCGAGGTCGGGACCGGCCCGGTCGAGAGCGGGACGATACCGTTCCTCCATGTCTGCGAACCTGTGGCGGGCGAAATCCTGGATGGCGTCCGGGCCGGCTACAGCCTGTAACTGCACCAACGCGTCCTTGGCGATGTCCAGGTAGTCGTTGCCCAAGCGGCGCTGGCCGCGCTGACTCAGCACATAGCGGCGCGCGGGCCGTCCCGCGCCCGTGGCAGATCCACGTGATTGCTTCACTTCGATCAGTCCCGAATGGGAGAGCGCGTCCAAGTGTCGGCGCATCGCAGCGGGGGTAAACCCGAGCGACTCACCCAGTTCGGCCGCACTCACCGGACCGTGTTCCAGCACCGCCGCCAGGACGCGGTCCCGGGTGCGCTCATCAGCCTCCGCCGGTGTTCCCAGGGAGTGTGCCGGGCCAGCGGGGCGGGTCCCAGCTAACGCCGGATCATGGGTTACTACAGTCATAGGATCACTCCTTCCGCAGGCGCCATAGAATACACAACACAATCATGACCTAATGTATTCCGACGCTCCAGTTAGGCGAGGCTATCCAGACCGCTCTCCGCCCTGCGATAACGGCGCAACAGCCACGCGGCCACCCAGCCCGCCAGCAGACCACACACCAAGAGCGCTCATACTGCGTCCATCCTTACTACGTGGCGTAGAATATTTTGGTGCCCTCTTCCTCAGCCGCCGTCGTCGTCGACGGCCTCGTCAAGTCCTTCGGGCCACTGGCGGCGTTCGACGGCAAAATGGTGCGAGTGCTGGACGGCGTGCAGCTTTCGGCCGCCGCCGGCCAAGTGACCGCCCTATTGGGCGCCAACGGCGCGGGCAAGACCACGACCCTCGAATGCGCCCAGGGCCTTCAGCGACCGGACGGCGGTTCGGTCAGGATCCTGGGGAGCAATCCCTACCGCGCGAGCCCTGATTTGCGCGCCCGGGTCGGGGTCATGCTTCAGGAAGGGGGGCTGCCCCCTGCCGCGAAACCGCTCGCACTTTTGCGCCACGTCGCCGCCATGTACGCCCATCCGCTGGATATCCGGGACCTGACCGAACGGCTCGGGATCGGCAGCTACGCGGCCACGAACATCCGCAGGCTCTCCGGCGGACAAAAGCAACGCCTGGCTCTGGCCTGTGCCATGGTCGGACGGCCCGAGGTGCTTTTTCTCGATGAGCCCAGCGCCGGCTTGGACCCCCAATCCCGCACCATGGTGTTCGACTTGATCAACGAACTTCGTGCGGACGGCGTGGCCGTGGTGCTCACCACGCACCTGCTCGACGACGCCCAACGCCTGGCCGACCACGTCTACATCATCGAGGCAGGCAAAACAGTTGCTCATGGCACGGTTGCCGAGCTCACATCCGAACGCTCGGCGGACGGAATGCGGGAACTGCATTTCGACACGACACCAGGGCTGCGCCTTCCCGCCGGGATACTTCCCCACCTGCGGTTTTCGGAACCGATTCCGGGCAAATATATTCTTGCCGGCCAACTCACCGCCGCGGATCTCGCCGCGCTGGCCACCTGGTGGGAAACGTGCGGGGCCATGCCGATAGCCATCAGCATGGCGCCCCGCTCACTGGAGGACGTCTTCTTCGACATCTCCGGAAGGAGCATCCGATGACCGGCGCAGCAACGATGAACAGTGCCGCGACGCTAGGAACGCGAATCCTGCACCAGAGCCGATATGAGGCGCTGACCATGCTCCGCAACGGTGAACAACTGGTATTAGCCATCGCATTGCCGCTGCTGGCGCTGGCCGGTCTCGTCTTCACCCCGGTGCTCGACGGCTACGGCATACCCCGGATAGACCTGGCCACACCGGGGGTCCTAGCCCTATGCGTCATGTCCACAGCCTTCACCGGGCAGGGTATCGCCACCGGATTCGATCGTCGGTACGGGGTACTGCGGTTCCTGTCCACGACCCCGCTGGGAAAACC
>DGBL01000090.1 GCA_002384315.1 Micrococcaceae bacterium UBA4005
CAGTTCGAGCAGCACCTGCGCGCCGTCCTGGACCTCCCACTCGGAGCAACCGCGGCGACCGCACCGGTAGCGGTCATGAAGAACTACCTCGGCGGCACGAACGCGGATATCTACAGTGCCTACCGCGCCGCCCTCGCCGCGGAACCCGCTGTTAAAATCCATTTCTACGGCAAAGGAGTCCGTCCTGGCCGTAAGATCGGCCATGTGAACGCACTCGGGCGGGCCGGCGAACCGTTGGACGAAGTCCGCGGGCGGGCCAGCCGTACGGCAGCGCTGCTGCGCGACGGGCACCAGGGCACCCCGAGCACCGAACCCCGGAAGGACAGCCAGTGAACAACCCCCAGGTGGGCCTCGTGATGGGCTCCGACTCTGACTGGCATGTCATGGAAGCCGCCGCCCAGGCGCTGGAAGAGTTCGGTATCAGCCACGAGGTGGATGTCGTCTCCGCCCACCGCATGCCCACCGCGATGATCCGTTACGGCCAGGAAGCACACGGGCGCGGGCTCCGCGTGATCATCGCCGGCGCTGGCGGTGCCGCCCACCTTCCCGGGATGCTCGCCGCGGTCACCCCGCTGCCCGTGATCGGCGTCCCGGTGCCCTTGAAGTACCTCGACGGGATGGACTCACTGCTCTCGATCGTCCAGATGCCCGCCGGGGTTCCCGTGGCGACAGTGTCGATCGGNNGAGGCAGCAGACCTGCGGCACCAGTTGGTGGAGTTCGCAGGTTCCCTGGAGGAAACCGCTGTGCGGAAGGGCGCAGCGCTGCGGGCCCGCGCCAGCGGCAACCTGGAGGATGTGTGATCTCAGCCACCCGGGACAGCCGTGACCCGGCTCCGCGTCCCACCGGAGGTCCGCTGACGGACCCGCTACGGAATCCGCGCGCCGTCTCCGGAGGTCTGCGCACCCGGCGGGCCCTCATCCTCGTCCTGCTCACCGTACTCATCCCCGGAACCGCCCAACTCCTAGCCGGCGACCGGGTGCTGGCCAGGCGCGCGCTCCGGGTTACCCTAACCGTCTGGATTGGCGCTCTCACCGCCGTCGTGCTCGCCGTCCTGGACCGCCAGGCGATACTGGACCTGCTCACCCACCCGGTGTGGTCGCTGGTCCTCACCGCAGTGCTGATCCTCCTTGCCGCCGGCTGGGCGTTCCTGTTCGTCGACACGCTGCGGCTGATCCGGCTCTCGCTGCTGGAGCGGCGCGTGCGCTCCATGGTCGCGGGCCTGCTGGCCGTCCTGCTGCTGGCCACCAGCGGATCGCTGGCCTACGGCGCCTATGTCCTCGGAGTCGGACGGGCGACCCTGGGCGCCGTCTTCCAGGCCGGACCGGCGCTCGATCCGGTCGATGGCCGGTACAACTTCCTGTTGATGGGAGGCGACGCCGGCGAGGATCGCACGGGCCGGCGCCCGGATAGCATTTCCGTTATCAGTGTCGATGCCTCCACGGGGGCCGTGGTGACCTTCAGCATTCCGCGGAACTTCCAGAACGCACCGTTCCCGCCGGATTCGCCGCTGCGGGAGGTCTACCCGGATGGCTACAACTGCGGGGACGAGTGCATCATCAACAGCCTCTACACGACCGTGACCGAAAACTATGCGGGGCTGTACCCGGAAAGTATCGATCCGGGGGCCGAAGCGATGATGGACGCCGCCAGCGGAGTCCTGGGCATTACCGTCCAGGCGTATGTCCTGGTGGACATGAACGGTTTCGAGGAACTGGTCGATGCGATGGGCGGGATCAAGGTCGACGCCGGGGGCTGGGTTCCGATCACTGCCGCCGAAATCCCGGGAACCAGCCCGGTGCGCCACTATCCGCCGGATGGCTGGATTGCTCCGGGAGTCCAGACGCTCGACGGCTACCATGCCCTCTGGTATGCCCGCTCGCGCGAATTTGTCACCGACTACGAACGGATTTCGCGCCAGCAGTGTGTGCAGCAGGCGATGATCGCCCAACTGGATCCGGCCACTTTGCTGACCCGCTTCCAGTCGATTGCAGCCGCCGGAACCCAGATCGTGGAGACGGACCTTCCCCAAGACCAGCTGGGCAGTTTTGTCGATCTCGCCTTAAAAGCCAAGAACCAGCCGGTGCGCAGGCTCACCATCGGACCGCCGGACTTCGGTACCCCAGCGGATAACTTCGTCACCTACCCCGACTTCGCGCAGGTTCATAACCGGGTCCAGCAGGAACTTGCCGCAGCCTCGGAGGCAGCATCAGCGGCGTACCGCGCCCCCGCTGGCCTGGAGCGGGCGAGCCTGCGCACTCCTGCGCAGCCAGCAGACTCCGGGATCACCGAGGAATACCTCCAGGAACTTGCCACCTACGGCGACGACGCGACGCTGGGGACCCTGTTGGAAAACAATGGCACCTGCTCCCCCGCCTAACACCTGAACAATTCACCCCACCACCTGAGCGTTGATCGGAGTCCCGTGTACCTGCTGGAAAATGTGCTGCGCCACTATGCTTGGGGCTCCCGCACCGCGATTGCCGGGCTGTTGGGCCGTGAGCCCTCGGGCAATCCGGAAGCCGAGCTATGGGTCGGCGCGCACCCCGACTCCCCTTCCACGACCACCCTGCCTGATGCCTCCCGGGTGGGGTTGGACACCCTCATCGCCGCCGATCCGCAGCATATGGTCGGCTCCGGCAGCGCCGCACGCTACGGCGCGCGATTGCCGTACCTGCTCAAGGTCCTAGCCGCCGGCGAATCGCTCTCACTACAGGTCCACCCGAGCCTGGAGCAGGCCGCAGCGGGCTTCGCAGCTGAGAACGCAGCGGGCATCCCGGTGGATTCGCCCGGACGCAATTACCGCGATGCGAACCACAAACCCGAAATGATCCTCGCGCTGACCGCGTTCGAGGCCCTCTGCGGCTTCCGCCCGCTCGCCGAGGCGGCCGCGGTGTTCGACCAGCTGCGCGACTGCAGCCCCGGGGCACCTGCCGACGCCCTGCTCGCCGAGATCGGTTCACAGCTGCGCCGGGGAACCGCCAGCGCATTGCAGGAGGCGTTCACCCGCCTGCTCGCCGTGGACGCCGGCGTCGTCCAGTCCATGCACGACGCCGCGGCGCGCGCGTTGGGCCGGACGCCTGACTCCTCCGCCATGCAAGTAGAGCTGCGCACCGTCGTCGAACTCGGCAGCCAGCATCCCGCAGACCCCGGGGTGCTCCTCGCCCTGCTGCTGAACCGGGTGGCACTGCAGCCCGGGGAGGTCATCTATCTTCCGGCGGGTAATATCCACGCCTACCTGAGCGGCTTGGGAATTGAGGTCATGGCCTCCTCCGACAATGTGCTGCGCGGCGGGCTGACCCCCAAGCACGTCGATACCGCCGAGCTCCTACGCACAGTGGTCTTCGAACCGCTCGCCCCGCCGTCGCTGCGCCCCGAAACCACCGCCCTGGGGCAGGAACTGTATTGTCCGCCGTTCGGGGAGTTCCAGCTACAGCGCATAGAGCTCGCTGCCGGGACTGCCCTGGATTCCACCAGTGCCGATGTTCCACTGCTGCAGAACGGACCTGCCATCATCCTGGTCGTTGCGGGGAGCCTGCTGCTGGACTCCCCTGCCGGGGACCTGCGCTTGGACCGCGGGCAAAGTG
>DGBL01000068.1 GCA_002384315.1 Micrococcaceae bacterium UBA4005
AGAACGAGGCTCGCCGCACTCCTGTGTGTGATCAACTCTTTGTAGGCCGTTTCGGCGCTGGAATCCTGCCAAGTTAGTGGCTGGTTTCCAGCCAAAAGAGCACTAAGAATCAGGCCAGCAATTCCCGTCCAACATGTTGGAATCAGGGATTGCGCAGAGACAGTGATCACCCGGTGACCGAGGCCCTCTCCAGTGTGTTGGGGACATGGGCCCGCCACCCCCGATAGGTTCCTTACGGCGCAGCTACTGCCAAGCGGTCGCGCCGGAAGGAACTAGAGAGCAGATGACGGTACCCATGTCCGTGCAAGAAAATATCAGAACACTCGACTCCCACGGAATCGCGGGCCGTGAAATCGCCCGCCGGTTGGGGGTCAGCCGCGACGCGGTGACCAAATACACCGGCCAACAGGACTACTCGCCCAGACCACCTGCGCCCGTTGCCCGGCCCGCCGGCTCGGTCTTGACCGGCTTCGAGCACACCATTGAGCTGTGGTTGGGCGAGGACCAGCGCCGGCCGCGCAAGCAACGCCATACGGCCAAGCGGGTCTTTGATCGTCTGGTGGCCGAGCAGGGTTTCGCCGGCAGTTATTCCCCGGTGCAACGCTTCGTGAAGAAGTGGAATGCACACCACCGCCAGGCCGGGGAGGGCTTCACGGAATTGGTCTGGCCGGCCGGCACCGCGCAGGTCGACTTCGGTCAGGCCGAGGCCATCATCGCGGGGATCCGGCAGATCCTGCACATCTTCGTAGTCACGTTCCCGTTCTCGAACATGCGCTTCGTGCAGGCCTACCGCGGCGAGACGTCCGAGTGTGTTTGCCATGGGCTGCGCACCGTCTTCGACCATATCGGCGCGGCGCCTCGGCACCTGGTCTTCGATAACGCCACCGGCATCGGACGGCGGGTGGGGACCAAAGTCGTCGAGAGCAAACTGTTCGGCGCGTTCAAGCTGCATTACCGCTGCGAGTCCCGGTATTGCAATCCGTACTCCGGCAATGAGAAGGGCAACGTGGAAAACGCGGTCGGTTTCCTCCGCCGGAACCTGATGGTCCCCGAGCCGGAAGCGGCCACCCTGCAAGGGCTCAACGACGTGTTGATGGCACGGTGCATGGCGTTAGCGGCGGCCACGCACTACCGGAAGGGCCTGCCCGTGGGTGAACTCTTCGCCCAGGACGTCGCCGCGTCTCTGGCGTTGCCCGGGGTCGGGTTTGACCCGGTGCGTTACGAGTCCCGCACCGCCGATAAAACGGGGAACTTGCTCATTGACGGGAACACCTATGCGGCTGGGTCCTCCTTCCACAGCCGCACCCTCACCGTCGGGTTGCGACACGATGTGATCGAGATCCTCGATGAGCACGCCACGCCCGTCCGCTCGTTCCCGCGCGCGTTCGGCCGACAGACGGAGACGATCTTCGAACCCGCGTCGCTGCTGCCGCTGCTGGTGACCAAGCCCGGAGCGTGGGGCCATTCCCAGCTGCGGCCTTTGGTCCCCGAGCCGGTGCGGGACTGGCTCGACAAAGCCACAGCCACCAATCGGCGCCGACTCCTCAGCGCTGTCGATGCCGCGTCGGGATCAGCCGGGTTCGACGCCGCCATCAACGCTGCTGACCTGCTCGTCCAGCGCGGAGACACCCCCGAGATTGCCGCACTGGGCATGCTCGCCCGGCGCCTGGCCGACGGCACCACCCCGGCAGCGGAGAACGTGGACTTGAGCGTTTATGACATCTTCACCACCGACGTCTTCACCACCGTCAACACCGTGACCGGAGAAATCGCATGAGCGTCATCACCGTCCAAGACATCATCGAGACCGGCCGGCAGTCATCATTGACCGGCACGGTGCTGGCCGAATGGGCCGAGAGGGGCACCCCGAAACAACGTGAATACCTGCACGGCATGCTCACGGCCGAGCACGAATCCCGGCAGGCATCACGCCGCCAACGGCTGCTGAGCGCCGCCCGGCTGCCGGCGTTGAAATCGCTGAGCGGGTTTGACTACTCGAGCGTCAAGTTCCCCGAGGACTACGGCCGTGAAGCTCTGGCCTCGCTGGAGTTCATCAACCAGGCCGAGGACCTGGTCCTCTACGGCGATGTCGGCACCGGCAAAACCCACCTCGCCAGTGCGCTGGTCGCTGCTGCCTGCCGCGAGGGAATCCCGGCACGCTTCTTCACCACCTCGTCGCTGGTCATGCAGCTGCGCCGCGCTAAGGGCTCACTGAATATTAACTTCGGCGTGTCGGGTTGAGGGTGTAGTTCCATTCCGGGTGCCAGTCGTGCCGGGTGAGGACGCCGTCCGTTTCGAGGGCCTTCATCTGCTTGTCGGGGATCTTCACGCCGAGGGGGTACTCGTTCGCGTCGAGTTCGGCGTGCACGGTCAGCCCGGTGTTGGTGGTGGTCGCGGCGATCGTGTTCACGATCACCTCGTGGCTGGTCAGGGGGCGGCCGCGCCAGTTCATGGAGATGTGGGAGAACAGGCGGTGTTCGATTTTGTTCCACTTGCTCGTTCCCGGGGGCAGGTGGCAGACGGTGATCGCCAGGCCGGTCTGGTCGGCGAGGGCGGCGAGCTCGGTCTTCCATAACCGGGTGCGGTATCCGTTGGAGCCGCC
>DGBL01000011.1 GCA_002384315.1 Micrococcaceae bacterium UBA4005
CCCGGCCTCGTAGAGGACCTGCATCGGATCCTCAGCCGAGTACGAATTGAAATCTCCCGTGAGGAACACCTTTGCGGTGCCGGCGTCGGCGGAGACCTGGCCAGCGAAATCGACCAGGGCGGTTGCCTGGGCGACGCGCGCGGCGTTCCAGGCTCCCTGCCCGTCCCCCTGGTCAGCGTTCGGTCCCGACGACGGCGCCGAGCCCTTCGACTTGAAGTGGTTCGCGATCACCACGAACGTGCCAGCGGGACCATGCCCCTGCGGTGTGAACGCCTGCGCCAGCGGTTTGCGCGCGTTCGCAAAGGCCACCGTGTCGTTGAGGATGACAGATTCGCCGACGGGTTCCACCACCGACGTGCGGTAGATGAAAGCCGTCCGGATTACATCCTCATCCGCAAGAGCGGGCAAAGCCGCCGGGGATCTCACATAGTCCCAGGCTCCCGGTTCCCGCTCGTTCAGCGCAGCGGTGAGCGTGGCGAGGGTGTCGTCCCGGTCCTTGCCGAACTTCGCCGAGTTCTCGATCTCTTCGAGGCTGACGACGTCGGCGCCCAGACCGGTGATCGCCGCGACGATCTTCGCTTCCTGGCGCTCGAGATTCTCGGCATTCGCGGCACCTCGGGCCTCGCAGCCACCGCGCACAGTGATCGGGTTGCCGTCCCGGTCCGTGTAATAGGTGCATCCGGAGAGCTGGTCCCCGGTGGTGGTGAAGTAGTTCAGGACATTGAAGGAAGCGATCGACAGGTTCCCGCCGACAGCCTCCGGAGCGGCAGGGCGCTGCCCGCTGAAAGCTGCCGGCTGTACCGTCGTCGGCGTGTCCGGGGAAAGTTCACCCAGCGGCTGGAACTTCCAACTGCTGTTGCGGTAGTCCAGGATCACCGGGGAGGTGAACCCGACGCGCGAATGCACCCGTATCGGCTGGTCGATGGTCAGGTATGGCAGCACCCTGGACCGGTTCGCCGCGCTGAGGAAGTTCGTGGTCGCACCGTCGTCGAGCTTGACCGAACGCGCCGCATTGTCCGCGGCGACGGCCGCGTTTTCCGGGGTCCCAGGGGGTGCTACCTCGGTGGGCTGGACGAGGGCCGTAGTGCCGGCGGCGAGGGTGATCTCCCCGTACTGGTTCAGGGCGTAATTGTCCGAGACGGTGAACGGGCCATCCGGCTGCAGCAGCATCCCCTCCAGCGCCTCACGTGCCAGGGGATCGGCAGGCAGCCCGGTGGAAGTCACTTTTACTGCCTCGGCCGGGGAATCCAGGATGGTCATAGCGCCAGCCGGAACACTGAGCTGGGTCAGGCCGAAATACTCACCGGCCGTCCCGGAGACCTGGACGTAATCCCCGACGGCGACCTCGGGCACCGTAGCGGGGGAATAAATGAAGAGTGCGTCCGAGCCAATGCGCTCGGCCGTCCCGCCCGTTCCGGGTGTCTGCACGTAATACCCGCCGAAACCGCCGGTCGGATACGCCGCAGTGACGATACCGCGCGTGGTCACGGTCTGGCCCAGGAACGGTGTAGCTGCAGCGTCGCCCTGGATCTTGCTGATGGGGGTCACCGCGCCGGCGGGTGGAGGTTCTGGGCTACTGCCGGTACTGCCCGAATTGGTAGGCGTGATCGATGCAGACAGCGTGAAATCAGCCTGGTTATTGTCCGAATCCGCTGCGTTAGTACGGTTCAAGGACTGCTGGTTGGTGGTGCTGCCAGGAGCCGTGGACGGGGCGGTTTCAAACGTATTCGAGCTGCCGTATCCGAGCAGGTCAGCCACCGGGTCCATGCCTACCACGGACCCGGTAGGCAGTGGGTCCACTGGGAAGGACTGGCGAGCGAGGATGATTGTTCCGCCGCCGGCGGCCGTGTTCAGAGTGCCGAGGACATCGGGGGCTGGCAATGGTTCACCGTTGGTCGAATTACTGCCGCCCTGGATGAGGAAGTAGCCGCGGGCCGGGATGGTGCCGTTCAGGGCCGTCAGGCCGGTTGGGGCGGAGGTTCCGCTGGCGGAGCGGTACTGCAACGACCAACCGTCAAGGCTTACGGGAGCATCCGTCGAGTTGTAGAGTTCGACAAATTTATGGGTGTACGGCGCCCCGGCACTACCACCGTTGAGGTAAGCCTCGTTGATCACTACACCCGCGGCTGCGGATGCTTCGGTGCCGGCCGGGACCTCGCCGGGCAGTGCTGCTGCGGGGGCGGCCGCCAGCGTGAGCGTCAGCAGCGCGCCGAGCATTGATGTCCATGACGAGTGAATCATTGGGTGATCTCCTGTGCCAGGGCTTCCCCATCCCGCTGGCGAGAGCCCCAAAAGAAGGGGGATCCTTGCGGTGGAAGCATTGATCTCCACACCATCACACCGGGGTGAACGCACGGTGGCTAGTGGGTGACATTCGCCGCAGGAAGTCCGGGGCAACGGAAAAGCCCCCGGCCGGAGCCGGGGGCCGCATCAAGGTGCTCCGCGGTGCACGGGTGGAGTACCTGACTGAGCGGAAGGTAAGGGATTCGAACCCTTGAGACGGGGTAACCGCCCACTGGTTTTCAAGACCAGCTCCTTCGGCCGCTCGGACAACCTTCCATCGGTAGTCTTTCATATGAGTGGGATCCACCAAAATGTTCGAGGACAGGAGAAACCCATGAAAGCCATAGTCATAGATGGTGCCGGGGGACCCGAGGTTCTCCACCTGCGCGAGGTGCCCGACCCGCAGCTGGCGGCCGGAGAGATTCTGATCGATGGCGATTCAGTTGGCGCTGGCTTTCGGGGCGGTCGATTGGTGGTCATTGGGCTGCAGGGCGGGTGGATCCGCTGGTCACCCGTACCTTTCCACTGGCTGAAGCTGCGGCCGCACACGCGTACTTCGATTCCGGAGTGCATACGGGGAAGGTCCTGCTGACGGTCGACCACGCCACAGCCACAGGTGCGGACGCGGACGCCGGATCGGTGTAAGAATACCGCCGTGAGAATATAGCCCTATGACTGAACCACAGCCAGCGGACCCCAGCCAGCACCAGGACGACGCCGCGCCCCACCAACCCGCCGCGCCCCAGAAGCACGACGACGACGCCGGGGGCCCGGCGACGCTCGCGGAACTGGTCGGCGAGGACGGTGAACCGCGGCGCAGCAGAGCGGAACCGCTGCTGAAGGATCCGCATACTCCCGGCCAGTACCTGTAGCGGCGGTGGTACTGTTCGCGGCGGCCAGACAGGGGCGCAGGGATGATAGTGAGCTCGGGACGGGCGTCTGGCGTCGGGCGCACGACCGCTTCCGGCGTGGGCTGGACCGCTTCCATCAGGTCCTTGAAGGGGTGGAAGACGAAGACCTGTACAACCAGTTGGTCCGGACGGCGGATCGGCTGAGCGCACTTCTGCCGCACGTCCGAAGCGTGTGCCTGCGCGCCCACGCCCAGGCTCCGGGCACCGGGATGGATATTCCAGGGGCGCTGCTGGAGGTGCATCGGGCGCTGTCCCGAGCCGGGAACACGCTGGCTACGACGGCGGAAGCCGCGGCGATGGCCCGGCTAGACGCAGAGCGTTGGGGGATTGCTTCCTCGGGCCGGGAGAACGTGGACCGGCGAGCCGATCTGGTTGCCGAGGACATCGCCGAAGCGCTCGCCGCGATGGCGCGGGCGGCTGCGGGGAAAGAGTGAAGGCCCCGGTCCACCCCAACCGGAGTGAGGTACTGGGGGCCTTTCACGATGGAGCCTCCTGCCAGAGTCGAACTGGCGACCTTCTCATTACGAGTGAGACGCTCTACCGACTGAGCTAAGGAGGCGAGTGGTTTGCGCCGGTATCAGCACGGCCCAATCCACAGAGGGTAACTCTATAAGAGCCCGTGCCCGGCGGTCAAAGCGAGGTCTGGTCCTAGGGCAGGCTAGCAGCGCGCGCCGTCGTCGGGTACCGTCCCGTCCACGAAGTACGCGTCGACGATCGAGCCGATACACTCCCCGGCCCGCCCGTACGCAGTGTGGCCCTCGCCCTCCCAGGTGAGGTGCACTGCAGACTCCAACTGCCCTGCCAGCGAGACGGACCATTCATACGGGGTGGCCGGATCACCCGTGGTTCCGATGACCAGGATGGGGTCTGCGCCAGCAGCACGGATAGGAGCGGGCTCGCCGACCGGCGGGTACTTCCAGGCCGCGCAGGTCACACCGCCGTAGGCAAGGTACGCACCGATCGTCGGGGATGCCCGCACCAGGCGTTCCTCCTCCGCCTGCAGTTGGTCGCGGTCTGTAGCCATCGGGTAGTCGAGGCAGTTGATGGCGGTGAACGCATCCTCCGAGTTCGAACTGTAGGTTCCGTCTGCTTCGCGCTCCGCGGAGAGATCGGCGAGGTACTGGATGGTGCCAGGATCGCCCTGCAGCGCCTCGTCGATCGCCTGCGTGAGCAGCGGCCAGTTACCGTCGTCGTACAGCGGAAGGATGAATCCCTGCAGGAACACGTCGATCGTCACCAGGCGGCCGTCGTCGGCGGTCATCGGTTGGCTCTCCACGGAATCGAAGAGATCCTGGATGGCACTGACGCCCGCACCCACACCCTCCGGCAGCGGGCAGTCCGGCTCTGACTGGCAGAATCCGACGTAGGCGCGGATCGCTTTTTCGAACGCGGCTGCCTGCCCGAGCGTGACCTCCGCACTGGTCAGGGAAGGATCCAATGCGCCGTCGAGCACCAGCTTCCCGGAGCGCTCCGGGAAGAGGCCCGCGTATGTTGCGCCGAGTTTGCTGCCATAGGAAAACCCAAGGAAGTTCAGTTTCGGATCCCCGGCCAGGGCGCGCAGGATATCCAGGTCACGGGCGGCGCTGACGGTGTCCACGTGGCCGAGCAATGCGCCACTGCGCTCGGCGCAGAGCCCGGCGTATTCCCGGGCGTCGGCGACATAGAGCTCATACCGTTGGTCTGCGGTGGCTTCCGCAGGAATGTATTTTTCCCTGTCCTGATCGCGTTCAGCGTCCGTGAGGCAGCCTACGGCCGAGGAGCGATTGACTCCGCGCGGGTCGAATCCCACGATGTCGAAGGACTCCCGCAGCCGCTCGCTGGTGATGAACGTGAGGCCGTCGCGCACGATGTTGACCCCGGAAGCTCCCGGGCCGCCAGGGTTCACCAGCAGGGTTCCCTGCGCCTGGCCGGTCGCGTCGGCGCGAATCACAGCAAGAGTGATAAACCCAGCGCCAGGATCCGCGTAGTCCAGGGGGACCTCCACCGACGCGCAGGCAAAGGATGCCTCGCAAGGCTCCCAGACGACCTCCTGCCCGTAGAACGGGGCCAGCTCCTCCGGTACGGAGCCGATCACCGCCGGGTCAGCGCGTTCCACCCCGGTCCGCGGGGTCGGCTCGCCGCCGTCGGAGCCTGGAACGCAGCCAGTCAACGCCAGGACGGCAACGACGGCTGTAACCGCAGCCCGGATCGGCGCACGACGTCGGAGGCGGGCCGCCAGCGCGTGCGGTTCCGGGTGCGCCGGCGGATGCATAGCGGCTGCGCTCACGCGCCAAGGTCCTTCCGGGATAGCAATCCCACACTCATGGCCTCAATCGCCAGCAGGGAGGAGACGTTGGTGCCCACCAGCCGCGCCCGCGTCTCGTTGATAGTTTCGATCCTGCGAAGGGTCTGCTCCGCGGACCCTTGGTGCGCAAACGTCTCCAGTTCCCGGCGCAGCGGCTCGTTGACCAGTTCTCGCTGGTCCGCGACCTGCAGCATCAGCACGTCCCGGTAGAAGGAGATCAGGTCCGTCAGTGCGCGGTCGAAATAGTCATTCTTCGAACGTTTGGACCGGCGGGCCTGATCTTCTTCCAGCCGTTTGACCTGGCTCCGCATCGACGGCGGCAGCGCTCCGGATTCGGGGGCACCCAGCGCAGTGAGCAGGGCAGCGCGCTCCCGGGCGTCCCGTTCCTCAAAGGAGCTCTGAGCTTCAGCTTCGGCGAGTTTGACCAGATCCGCGGCGGCCTGCATCGCCGCGGAAAGCGAGTGCAGCGTCAGCGGGAGCCGCACAATCTGGTTACGGCGGTCGCGTGCGCCTTCGTCGGTAGCCAGCCGTTTGGCAACGCCGATATGGCTCTGTGCCGCCCGCGCAGCGGCCGCGGCGGTAGCTGGGCTGATCCCGTCCCGGACGGTGAGCAGTTCGGCAACATCGCGAGCGGGCGGCAGTCGCAAGCTGACCATCCTGCAGCGGGAACGGATGGTCACCAGCACGTCCCCTGGGCTCGGGGCGCACAGTAGCCAGATGGTCCGCGGGGGTGGTTCCTCGATCGCCTTCAGGAGGACGTTGGTACTGCGTTCCTGCATGCGGTCGGCGTCTTCGACGATAATGATCCGCCACCGCCCGGTCGAGGGTTTGTCCTGCGCCTTGCGCACCAATTCGCGCGCTTCGTCGATGCTGATCGTGACCTTCTCCGTTGTCACGTTCGTCAGGTCTGCGTGCGATCCGGCCAGCGCCGTGCGGCAGGATTTGCAGCTGCCGCAACCGCGCTCCTGCGCATCCTCCCGGTCGCACAGGAGCGCCGCGGCGAAAGCACGCGCTGCATTCGAGCGCCCTGAACCGGGCGGGCCCGTGAACAGCCAGGCATGGGTAGGAGTACCCTGCCGAGAGGCGCGCGCCAACTGGTCCACGACTGTCTCCTGCCCGCGCAGGTCCTCCCAGACACTCACCCGAGCAGTTCCTTCACTGTGCCCAGAATCCGGGCGGCGAGATCCGCGACGGGTTCCCTGGCAGGCAGCACCAGGTACCGTTCCGGGGCCTGCGCGGCGAGTTCCAGGAACGCCTGCCGGATCCGTTCGTGGAAGTCGTCCGGCTCGGATTCCATCCGGTCCTCCGACACGTTGCCGGCTGTGCGCCGGCTGCGGCCGTGAGATGGCTCGACGTCGAGCAGGACGGTGAGGTCAGGAAGCAGGCCGCCCACCGCCCACAAATTGATCTCCAGCACCTCTGCCGCGCCCAGACCGCGGCCAGCTCCCTGGTAGGCCACGGATGAATCCAGGTACCTATCGCAGACCACCATCTCGCCGCGGAGCAAAGCCGGGCGGATCACCTGCTCCACATGGGCGGCCCGTGATGCGGCGAAGATCAGGGCCTCGGTCCGGGCGTCGATGTCGCCCTGGCCGTGGTTGAGCACCAACCCGCGCAGGCTCTCCCCGATAGCGGTTCCGCCCGGTTCGCGGGTGCGCACCACCGTAGCCCCGGTGGCCTCCACCGCAGAGGTCAGCAGGGACGCCTGGGTGGACTTGCCCGCCCCGTCTCCGCCCTCGAAGGCGATGAAGAGTCCGCCGGTCCGGGGAGGTCTGTCGAAAGTCACCACCCCAGCGTACCGAGTGGCGGAGCTCGGCGGCCGCGCGCAACACTTCGGGGTCGATGACACGGAGGTGACGTGGAGGTTTAGCCTTGGACCATGCCCACTGACCTTCCCGCACTGGCTCCGGATACGCTCGTTGTTTCTGCCGGCCGTCCAGCCCGTGAACACGACGCTCCAGTCAACGCACCTCTGGTGCTTTCCTCCACATTCCATGGAACCCGCGAACCGCAGCCAGCAGACCGCCTCTACGGGCGGATGTCCAACCCCAGCTGGGACCCGTTCGAGCAGGCGTTGGGGGAGCTGGAAGGCTCAGCGCTGCCAGCCCTCGTCTTCGGCTCAGGGCTCGCCGCGGCGGCTGCAGCCTTGTCGCTCGTCCCGGATGGCGGCGTCGTGATCATGCCACGGCACGCCTATGCCGGCTCAGTCGCCCTGGCAGCCCAGGAGGCCTCCCGTGGCCGGTTCGCACTGCGCATGGTGGACATCGCGGACACCCAGGAAGTTCTCGGTGAGCTGGACGCCGTGCACGGCACCCACGGAAGCCGGTTCATGCTCTGGCTGGAAAGTCCGACCAACCCGATGTTGGAGGTCGCCGAATCAGACGTTCTCTGCGCCGCAGCGCAGGCCCGTGGCGGGCTGGTCGTGGCGGACAACACCTTCAACACGCCGCTGGTCTGCCGCCCACTGGAGGTGGGAGTCGACGTCGTGCTGCATTCGGTCACGAAGTATCTGGCGGGGCATTCCGATGTCGTCCTCGGGGCGCTCGTCACAGCGGATCAGGACCTGCGCAGTCAGCTCCACACCCATCGCACCCTGCACGGCGCGATCGCTGGCCCGTTCGAGGTGTGGCTCGCCCTGCGCGGCCTGCGAACCCTCGCGCTCCGGCTCGAACGCAGCCAGGCGAACGCCATGATCCTCGCCGAACGGCTGGTTCGGCACCCGGCGGTGTCGTGCGTGCGGTTCCCCGGTCTTCCGCAGGACCCCGGACACGAGCGGGCCCGGGCCCAGCTCGCCGGATTCGGGGCGATCGTCAGCATAGAGCTGGCTGGAGGTATGGCGGCCGCCGACGCGCTGGTGGACGCTGTGCGGCTGTGGCTGCCGGCGACTTCCCTAGGTGGGGTGGAATCGCTGATTGAACGACGACGCCGCCAGTCTGGCGAACCCGCAAGCGTCCCGGAATCGCTGGTACGCCTGGCCGTGGGCATCGAGAACGTCGAGGACCTCTGGGCGGACCTTGAGCGCGCGCTCGGCGCGACGTAACGGCTAAGCTGGGTCCGTGACAATCATCCTGCAGTTCCAGTCCTTCCTCTACCTCGCGCTCTCCCTTGTGGCACTGGGGATCGAGGTCTGGGCGTTTGCCGACTGCGCCCGGCGGAATCCGGCAACGTTCGAGGCGTCCTTCAAACGCACCAAGGGCTTCTGGATGGCGTTGACCGGAGGCTCCGTTGCGGGCGGACTGTTCACCGTCCTGACCGGGGCGGGGCTGGGCCTGCTGGGCATCGCAGCGGTCATCGCCGCGAGCGTTTACCTGGCGGACGTCAAACCCGCGGTCAATGACGTCAGGCGTGGTGGCCAAGGCTCCTGGTAGCCGGGGCCACGGCCTCCCAACCGACCGTCAGTTCCCCTAACCGCCAGCGTGCAGCGGTATGCCTGACCGGCCACCCAGCCCGCTGAACCGTGCGGCACATCGTCAGCCAGCGCTGCCGGTTGCCAAATGAGGCCTGCGCCGCAGCTTCCAGCCATGCCTGGTCCAGCGCCTGCAGAAATGTGTGCACCGGCTCGCCCGGAATGTTGCGGTGGATGAGGGCTTTGGGCAGGCGTTCGGCCACCTCGGATGGCAGGGTGAAGGAACCGAATTTCAGCGAGATGCTCAACGATTCCGGCCCGCGGGCGGAGACCGCAATCCAGCTTGCCCGCCGTCCAATCTCGTCGCACGTTCCGTCAATGAATATTCCCTCCGGCGCGAGCCGTCCCCGAACCTGGTCCCAATGCTGCAGATACTCGCTTTCCGGGTATTGGCGCAGCACGTTGAAGGCGCGCACCAGAACCGGTTTGCGTCCGTGCAGCGGCAGCTCGAACCCACCCTGCCGGAAACTCAGCCCGGGGCGTTCAAGCGGTCGGGCCGCTTCCACCCGTTCGGCGGCGATCTCGATGCCCACCACCTCCACGTCCGGACGCACCGAACGCAGTCGGTCGAACAACTCAACCGAGGTCACCGGCGCGGCCCCGTAACCGAGGTCCACCACCAGCGGGTCCCGTGCCTGGCGCAGCCGGTCAGCGAGAATGCCAGCGATCCAGCGGTCAGACCGGCGCAACCGGTTGGGATTAGTGGTGCCGCGTGTCTGGTTTCCCACCGGTTTGCTGGCGCGAGTATCGGTTGCCGGGCGGGGGGATGCACACACCGGACCAACCCTAGCGGGTAACAGAGCAGACCCGCTGATGCCGTTGCGCAGACGATACGGCAGACTGGATCCATGACTTCTTACACACTGATCCTGCTGCGCCATGGGCAAAGCGAGTGGAATGAAAAGAACTTGTTCACCGGATGGGTCGATGTTGCCCTTACCGAGCTCGGACGGACGGAGGCGACCCGCGGCGGGGAGCTGATGGTTGAAGCCGGGCTGCTGCCCGACGTCGTCTATACCTCCCGGCAGAAACGGGCGATCATCACCGCGAACCTGGCGCTGGAAGCTGCAGACCGGAGCTGGATTGACGTCAAACGTGACTGGCGGCTCAACGAACGCCACTACGGAGCGTTGCAGGGCAAGGATAAAGCGCAGACCCTCGCCGAATATGGTGAGGAGCAGTTCATGAAATGGCGCCGTTCCTATGACACCCCGCCTCCGGCGATCGACGTGGACAGCGAATTCGCCCAGACCCACGATCCGCGCTACGCCGAGCTTGGCGATAATGTGCCGCGCACCGAATGCCTGAAAGACGTCCTGGAACGCTTCCTGCCCTACTGGGAGTCCGATATCAGCGTGGACATCAGGGCGGGCAAGACTGTTCTGGTTGCCGCGCACGGAAATTCCCTGCGGGCCCTGGTAAAGCACCTGGATGGCGTCAGCGACGAAGCCATTGCCGGGCTGAACATCCCCACCGGCATCCCCCTCGTCTACGAACTGGATGCGAACCTCACACCAGTGAAGGCTGGTGGCACCTACCTGGACGCCGCCGCAGCAGCGGCTGCCATCGAAGCGGTCGCGAACCAGGGAAAACACTAACAACCACTACGGGCTAGGCACTACCGGCCAGCCACCGACGACGACGGCGGCCTCCCCTGATGGGCAGGCCGCCGTCGTCGTCGGTGCGGGTGGGTGAGCCGGGGTCAGGTCAGCGGAGCGCTCGGCTGCCATTCCCCGGTCACAAGGTAGGTGACCTTACGCGCCACGGAGACACCGTGATCCGCGAACCGCTCGAAATATCTGCTCGCGAGCGTGACGTCGACAGTGGTCGGCGCCGACTCATTCCAGTCGGCAGCGGCCACGGACTTGAACACCCCGGCGTGAAGCTCGTTGACCCGCGCGTTGTGTGCGCTGATGTCATTGGCCAGTTCGAGGTTGCGGGTTTCCAGCAACTCGGTGACTTTGACAGCAATTTTCATGTCCAGGCTGGCCAGCTCATCGAACGTGGGCCGGATCGCGGCGGGGATCACATGGGCCGGATACCGCAGCCGCGCCAGTTGCGCCACATGCCGGGCGAGGTCGCCCATGCGCTCCAGCGACGCGCTCATCCGCAATGCTCCGACGATCATCCGCAGGTCGCTGGCGACCGGGCCCTGCAAGGCGAGGATGTCGATCGCACGTTCATCGAGATTGTTCTGGAGGAAGTCGATGCGCGCATCGGCCGCGATGACTTCTTCGGCAAGTTCGGTATCGGCACCTTGAAAAGCGCTGTTGGCTTTTTGGATGGCCTCTGAAACCAGTTGCGAGATCTCAATCAGATCTTCGCCGATCTGGTGTAATTCGGCCTGAAAAACCTTACGCACGGGGCGTCCTCTCCATTGGTGTCCTGGCAACTGTGCACAGTTCCGCAGACTATTTTTGCAGCCCGCCATGAACTGTTACGCCACTTTAGGTGAACGTTAGTTGAACCACCACGCTAATGCCACCAGAAGCGCCGGGACGCAACGGATAAGCCCCTAAGCTAGGGACGTGGATCCCGTATTTCTTGGCCTGGTCTCCGGGCTCATCGGCCTAGTGCTCGGCGTGTTCGGCATGCTTGCCTTCCAAGTCAGCCAGGAACACCGTAGCCAACTGGACTACGAGGACGAACCAATGCTGCCCGACGGCGCGGCGGAAGTGCTCTCGATCATCGGACGGGCATACGTGATCGTCGACTCGACCGACGGGGTAGTGCGGGCCAGCCCCGCAGCCTATGCGTTCGGTCTGGTCCGTGGGCATACGCTCGTGCACGCAGAACTGTTGAACCTCACTGCACGGGTGCGCCGCGATGGAGTGATCGAGGAACAGCAGTTGGAGCTTCCACGCGGGCCGATCGGGCAGGGGATGATCGTCGTTCAAGTGCGGGTGGCGTCTCTCGGTACTGAATACACGCTGATCCTGGCCGATGACCGCACGGAGCTTACCCGCACCGAGGAAATCCGCAACGACTTCGTAGCGAACGTTTCCCATGAGCTCAAGACCCCGGTGGGTGCTATCTCGCTGCTGGCTGAGGCGATTGACGACGCCGCCCAGGATGAGGTGGCGGTCCGCCGGTTCGCCCAACGCATGCATAAAGAATCCGGCAGGCTTTCGGCACTGGTGCAGGACATCATCGAATTGTCCCGCCTACAGGGGGCCGACATTGTGCGCAAGGGCAAGCCGGTGAATATCAACGCGGTCGTCGCTGAAGCCGTGGATCGCAACAAACTTCCAGCGGAGAGCAAGCACATCGACATCGTGGTCGGAGGTACTGTTCCTGAGCCGGTCTACGGTGACCAGGATCTGCTCATGACGGCGCTGCGGAATCTGATCGATAATGCGATCCGGTACTCGCCCGAAGGCACGCGTGTGGGTGTGGGTCTGAAGGCTCGGGACGGCCTGGTCCATATTTCTGTGACGGACCAAGGCAGCGGCATCAGCGCGGAAGAGCAGGAGCGGATCTTCGAACGGTTCTACCGCATCGACAATGCGCGCTCGCGCCAGACCGGCGGCACCGGGCTGGGGCTGAGTATCGTGAAGCATGTCGTGGCCAACCACGGCGGCGAAGTGACAGTCTGGTCCCAGCCCGGGCACGGGAGCACATTCACTGTACGGTTGCCGGAGATGGAGACCACCAGCACTGCCGTACCCATTCAAGGAGCGAAGAATTGACCACCATCTTGATTGTCGAGGATGAGGAATCATTCAGCGATCCGTTGTCCTATCTACTGGGCAAGGAAGGCTTTGAGGTTACCGTGGTGGACAACGGCACGGATGCGGTTGCCGAGTTTGAGCGTGCCGGTGCGGATCTGGTTCTGCTCGACTTGCAGCTCCCGGGATTATCCGGCACGGAAGTGTGCCGGCAGATTCGCCAGCGCTCCAGTGTGCCGGTCATCATGCTCACGGCCAAGGATTCGGAGATCGACAAAGTTGTTGGCTTGGAACTCGGAGCCGATGACTACGTCACCAAGCCGTATTCTTCCCGTGAGCTGGTGGCCCGCGTGCGGGCGGTACTCCGGCGCCAGACTGAACCGGAGGAGCTGGTCACCAGCGTCGTTCAGGCTGGACCAGTGCGGATGGACGTCGAGCGGCATGTGGTCAGCGTCCAGGGCGAGGCGGTGGCGCTGCCGCTGAAGGAATTTGAACTGCTGGAAATGCTGCTGCGAAACTCCGGTCGCGTGCTCACCCGCGGGCAGCTGATCGACCGGGTCTGGGGTGCGGACTACGTGGGCGACACCAAGACCCTAGACGTCCACGTCAAACGGCTCCGCGGCAAGATTGAACCTGACCCGGGGAATCCTCGCTACCTGGTCACTGTGCGAGGACTGGGCTACAAATACGAGCCCTAACTCGGATCCAGCGCCCGTCAGGCTAGTGGCCCTCTGCGGCTTCGTCGGCGGCGGGCTCGTCCGTGGTTCCCGCGGAGGCCTCGTCGGTGGACTCGGGCGCGGGCTCCGGTGTGTAGCCTCCAGGCACGAATTCGCGGTATTCGGCAAGAGTTCCGTCCATCACCGGAACGCTCAGCGTCGTTGCTTCCGAGTTCACAGTGACAGACATATCGATGCGTGATCCCGGCAGGGCACGCAACTGCTCCAGCGTTGCGTCGTCGGCGTCCTCATTTTCAAAGACGTACTTGTCCTTACCTTCGATCATGACCTCTGAGCTGCCGTTGCCGCCCTCGAGGGTGACACGCACCGCAGATTCGCTGCGGTTGAAGATGGTCCCCAGGATCGCTCCGGGTTCGCCCTTGCCTGCTGTCACTACCAGCACGTTGCGCAGGTCCAAGGGGCCGACCGATTCCACGATGCCATCCGAGGCTGCATACTCGCGGGTGGTGGCCTGTTCGTTGACAGCGCTACAGCCGGTGAGGGCCATTATGGTCAGTACGGCGCTGGCAGCAAAAACCTGCTGCGCACGGTTGATCGGTGCAATCTTCACAGCACAAACTCCTGATAACTCTTTGACGGGAACCTTCGGTAAGTCCAGAGGACAGACTATCCGCAATCGGACTCAACAATGGATTCCATGTAGCTGAGCAAGCGCGCGCAGGCGCGGCCGCCCCGCGCGCGAAACACTTAAACTGCTCCGCGTCAAGGGGAAGATGATACCTAATTCGGCGAGATCAGGCCGTTTGACCTGCGATAACGCACCATGGGCGTGTCGTTACCGTGATAAACTGGCTCCCGGGAAAGGGGAATATCCACATGGTTTTTGAGGTCGGCGAGACAGTTGTATACCCGCATCACGGGGCAGCGAAGATCGAAGAGATTAAGATGCGAGTCATCAAGGGCGAAGAGAAGATGTACCTCAAGCTCAAAGTGGCCCAGGGTGATCTGACTATTGAGGTACCTGCGGAGAATGTCGACCTAGTCGGAGTGCGCGATGTTGTGGGCAAAGAAGGCCTGGAGCACGTGTTCGACGTACTGCGCGCCGAGTTCACCGAAGAGCCGACCAACTGGTCCCGCCGGTACAAGGCGAACCTTGAGAAGCTCGCATCGGGTGACGTTATCAAGGTAGCCGAAGTGGTCCGCGACCTTTGGCGTCGCGACCACGACCGCGGTCTGTCCGCGGGGGAGAAGCGGATGCTCGCGAAGGCGCGGCAGATCCTCATCTCGGAACTTGCCTTGGCTGAAAAGACGGACGAGGAAAAGGCCGCCAGCGTTCTCGACGAGGTTCTGGCTTCCTAACCGTGAACGCGGTGGACCCGACGCAACGTCGCGTGGGCGTTATCGTCGTGGCCGGCGGCCTTGGCCAACGGCTAGGACTCGGGATACCCAAGGCCCGTGTGTTGTGTGGCGGAATATCGCTGCTGGAGCGGGCGGTTGGAGGTGTGCTCGTCGCCGGTGCGGTGGAGCACATCGTTGTCGTCGTACCGCCGGGGGACCTGACACTCGGTGAGCTGGTTACGACCAACTCGCCGAAGAACACCACAATAACCGCAGTTCCTGGCGGAACGACGCGGGCGGATTCCGTGCGGGCCGGGCTGGCTGCGCTACCGGCGGACCTCCACTGGATTTTGGTGCACGATGCCGCGCGGTCCCTCACTCCAGCCACCGTTTTCCACCGCGTTTTGGCTGGACTCGGCCGTGGAAACAGGGCGGTGATTCCTGCCCTGGACGTTCCAGACACCATTAAAACCGTGCGCGACGGGCTCGTGACCGGAACCCTGGAGCGTGCTGCCCTGCGGGCGGTGCAGACGCCGCAGGGATTCGACGCCCCCACGCTCAGAGCGGCGCACAACGGACCCAACGCGCGCGAACCGGGAGTCACCGATGACGCGATGCTGGTGGAGCTCCAGGGAATTCCGGTGCTCGTGGTGGCCGGAGACCAGGACGCCTTCAAGATCACCACGCCCCGCGACCTGCTGCTCGCTGAAGCGCTGCTGGGAGCGAACGCATCTGCCCAGGAGTCAGCATGTCCATGAGCGAACACGCCCACCTGCCCCGCACCGGCCTTGGCGTCGATGTGCATGCCTACGCTGCCCGGAGCGACCCAACGCCGCTCTGGCTTGCGGGGCTGCACTGGCCGGGTGAACCTGGCCTAGCGGGCCACTCCGACGGCGACGTCGTTGCCCACGCCGCGGCCGATGCGCTGTTTTCAGCCGCGGGCATGGGAGACTTGGGTACCCATTTCGGAACCGACCGGCCCGAATATGCGGGTGCCGCAGGGGAAACTCTGCTGCGGGCCGCCGCCGCGTTGGTCCGCGCGGAAGGGTTCGAGATCGGCAATATCGCCATCCAGCTCATCGGCAATGCCCCGCGCTTCGCTCCCCGCCGCGCTGAAGCCGAAGCAGTGCTGGCCGACGCAGCCCAGGCGCCCGTGAGTGTTTCAGCCACCACCACTGACGGGCTAGGGCTCACCGGACGCGGCGAAGGCATCGCAGCGATCGCGACCGCCGTCGTCGTCCGGGCCCGGCAAGCGACGTAGGCCCGGTAGGAAGGCCCGCCGGACACTCGGCTAATCTGGAGCGGTGAGCCTGCGATTCTATGACACCGCCAAAGCTGAGATCCGCGAATTCGTGCCCCTGGTGCCCGGAGCGGTCAGTCTCTACTACTGCGGCGCCACCGTCCAAGGCCTGCCCCATGTGGGCCACGTCCGCTCCGCGATCGCCTTCGATATCCTCACCCGCTGGCTGGAAGCCCGTGACTACCGCGTGACGGTCGTCCGGAATGTTACGGACATCGATGACAAGATCCTCGCCAAGTCCCGGGCGTCATTCGACCCGGAGGCCGACACCGACGACGACGACGACGACGACGCGCCGCTGCCGCGCAACGAGCCCTGGTGGGCGCTCGCCTACCGGTACGAACTCGAATTCAACCGGGCCTACGACGCGCTGGGCGTGCGCCGGCCGACGTACGAGCCGCGCGCCACCGGTCACATCCCGGAAATGCAGGCCTTGATCACCCGCCTGATCGACCGCGGGCACGCCTACCCGGCTACGGACGATTCAGGCGACGTGTACTTCGATGTCAGGTCCTGGCCCGCCTACGGTTCACTGACCCGTCAGCGCGTCGAGGACATGCAGGCCGCCCCCGACGCCGACCCGCGCGGCAAACGCGATCCCCGTGATTTCGCGTTGTGGAAGGGGCATAAACCCTCCGATCCTGACTCCGCCGCCTGGGCAAGCCCCTGGGGTGCCGGCCGACCCGGCTGGCATCTGGAATGCTCGGCCATGGTGACCAGATACCTGGGCGAGGAGTTCGACATCCACGGCGGCGGTCTCGATCTGCGATTCCCGCATCACGAAAATGAAATGGCCCAGTCCCAGGCGGCAGGACACCGGTTCGCCAGATTCTGGATGCACAATGGCATGGTCACCTACGCGGGGGAAAAAATGTCCAAATCGGTGGGCAACACCGTTGACCCGGCGGAGATGATCGCACTGGCCAGCCCGCGGGTTGTCCGGTACTACCTTGGACAAGCGCACTACCGGTCCGTGCTGGACTACCGCCCCACTTCGCTGGCGGAAGCCGCAGCTGCGGTGGCGCGGATCGACGGTTTCCTGGCCAAGGCCAGTACCCGATTCCCCGACCATTCGCGTGCGCCAGGTACGGTACCCGCAGCATTCGGCGCCGCTATGGATGAGGATCTCAACGTCCCCCAAGCCCTAGCCGTCCTCCACGACACGGTCCGCGCAGGAAACTCCGCGCTGGCGGCAGACGTTCCGGACGCGGCACAGCAGGCGCTGGCGGAGGTCGCCGCCATGATGCGGGTGCTGGGCCTAGACGACGCCGGCCCCGGCACTGGTGGGGCCGTGCGGCCGGAAAAAGCTGCACTGGATTCACTCGTTCAGGCTCAGTTGCAGGCCCGCGCGCAGGCGCGGGAGGCGAAGGACTGGGCGCGGGCCGATTCCATCCGGCATTCACTCTCTGCTGCGGGGATTGCCATCGAGGATTCGGCGGACGGGCCCGTCTGGAGCCTCGAAGAAAGCTGAGCCACCGCATCCGGGCCGGGCTCCGTTGGACCCGGCGCACGGTGGCGTCCCGGTCCGCGTAAACTGGAAACGACTTTTCTTCTATTTAAGGGTGTTTTCCCATGGCCAACCAAGGACGACCAGGCGCGGTCCGTAAACTCAAAAAAGGACCCACCACCGGCACCGGCGGTCATGGGCGCAAGGCTCTCGAAGGCCGCGGCCCGACCCCCAAGGCTGAGGACCGCCCCTACCACAAGGCGTACAAGGGTAAGGAGCTCGCCGAACGCTCGGCGGCCAAACGCGGCGGCAAAAACGCCGCGGGTGGACGCTCCAAAGGCAAAGCCAGCGAGGAAATGGTCACGGGCCGCAACTCGGTCGTCGAGGCCCTGCGGGCAGGCATCCCGGCCAAGGCGCTGCACGTGGCCATCCGCATCGAAATGGATGACCGGGTGCGCGAATCGCTGAAGATGGCCGCCGAACGCGGGGTCCCGGTGATGGAAACAGGCAAGCCAGAACTCGACCGGATGACCGAGGGCGCGGTCCACCAGGGCCTCATGTTGCAGATACCGCCCTACGAATATGCGGACGCGCTGGATCTTGCCACCGAGACGATCGACAAATACAAACGGGGCCATATCGCCAATGCGCCGTTGTTCGTGGCCCTCGACGGCATCACCGACCCGAGGAACCTGGGGGCGATCATCCGCTCTCTCTCGGCCTTCAGCGGACATGGGGTGATTGTCCCGGAGCGCCGTTCCGTCGGTGTGACGGCGTCGGCCTGGAAAACCAGCGCCGGAGCAGCGGTGCGGGTCCCCGTGGCCAAGGCCGGGAACCTTAACAACACGCTCAAGGCGTTCAAGAATGCGGGGATCTTCGTGTTGGGACTGGACGGCGACGGCGATGTGTCGCTGCCGCAGCTGACCCTCGGCACCGAACCGATCTGTCTGGTGGTGGGCTCCGAAGGCAAGGGCCTCTCCCGCCTAGTTCGGGAAAACTGTGACCAGATTGTCTCCATCCCCATTGACTCGGCGATGGAATCCCTCAACGCGTCAATGGCAGTTGGCATCAGCCTCTATGAAGTCTCACGCCAACGTTCGGTGTGACCAGGAGCCAAATCCGAGCCATGACTAGTTCCGACGCTGGGGCGCAATTATCGCGCGAATTCCCCCTGGGCGTTCACCGCTTGCGGGGAGAGCTAGGTACACGGGCGCACGCCAACGCTGCCGTATGGGCCCCCGAGGTCGCCTCCCTGGATATGCACTATCAACTGCTCGACGGCAGTTGGCGGCACGAAACGCTCATGGGGCTCGACGGCGGCGTGCACCACGGTGTGGTGGGCCCCCTTCCGGTCAACGCGCGGTATGTGTTCTGGCCGACGGGCAAAATGCTGCCCGGGCGAGCGGGGGAAACCCAGCTACTCCTTGACCCGTACGCGCGGGCAATAGACACTATTCACTGCGGTGATACCCCGGTGTATTGCTCGCTGTTCGTCGAGTCGGATTTTGACTGGGGGAATTCGACTCCGCCGCGCACCCTGTGGCGGGACACGGTCATTTACGAGGCTCACGTCAAGGGTTTGACGATGCTTCACCCGCAGATCCCGGCTGAGTTACGCGGAACCTATGCGGGGCTGGCCCACCCGGTCATGACGGACTATCTCCTGAGCCTCGGGGTCACCGCCGTCGAACTGCTGCCCGTGCATTTCCATGTGGACGAACCGCATTTGGAGCCGCTGGGACTCACGAACTATTGGGGATACAACACCCTCGGGTTCTTCGCGCTGCAGGACCAGTACGCCACCGCCTCAGCCCGCCGCGCCGGCCCGGCAGCGGTGCTGGCAGAGTTCAAGACCATGGTGAAAACGCTGCATGAAGCCGGGCTCGAAGTGATTCTCGATGTCGTCTACAACCACACCGCTGAAGCAGGACAGGACCGACCCGCGCTGAGCTGGCGGGGGTTGGGCGAGAACCATTATTACCGCCAGGAGCACGGCCGCTACCTCGACACCACAGGATGCGGAAACACATTGGACTTCTCCGAGCCGAAGGTCGTGCAGTTTACCCTCGACTCGCTCCGCTATTGGGCCGAGGAGTTCCAGGTGGACGGTTTCCGGTTTGACCTAGCGGTAAGTCTCTGCCGGGACGAGAACAACACTTTCACCCCGCGCCACCCGTTCCTCGTCGCCGCCAGCGCGTTGCCTGCGTTGCGGGAGAGCAAACTAATCGCCGAACCGTGGGATATCGGGATGGGCGGATGGCAGACGGGGTGTTTTCCCTACGGGTGGGCGGACTGGAACGATTCGTTCCGCGATACGGTGCGCGATTTCTGGTTGGGTGGCCCGGCCTCGATTCGCGCAGGAGGGCCCGGCGGATCTTTGGCCCGGCTCGCTGGGTGCCTGGCCGGTTCCGCAGACGTCTTTACGCCGTCCAAACGGAGCCCGCTGGCCTCCATCAACCTGGTGACCTCCCACGACGGATTCACGTTGGCGGATCTGGCCTCCTACGACCGGAAGCACAACGAAGCCAACGGCGAGGAGAACCGGGACGGGCACAACCACAACCGTAGCTACAACCACGGGGTGGAAGGTCCCACCGAGGATGAGACGGTCATCGCCGCCCGCGAACAAACGGTCCGCAACCTCATGTCCACCCTGCTGCTCTCGCTGGGTGTGCCCATGATTACCGCAGGTGATGAGCTGGGCCGCACCCAGCACGGCAACAACAACGCATACTGCCAGGACAACGAACTCGGCTGGGTCAGCTGGGAGCAGGACAACCAGGCGGTGAACATGCTCCAAACCACCCGGGAACTACTGACCATCCGGCGCGAATTCCTCGCCGGACAGCCAACACACTTCCCCGGGCGGGAGGATAGTTCAACCCTGCTGTGGTTCAATGCGGCAGGTGTTCCGATGTCCCCGCAGGAGTGGGAAAATCCCGGGACCCAGACCGTGCAGCTACTCATGGGCGCCCGCGGCGGGACAGTCAACGGCCTGATTGTCATCAACAGCTCCCTGCAGGACCAGAAGATCGAGCTTCCGGCCGCCTGGGCGCTGCAGGAGAGCAGCATCAGGCGGGACACCCGCGCCTGGTTTCAACTGCGCTTCAGCACTACCGATGTCCATGGGAAGCATCCGGGTGCCCAGCTGCGTTCGGGCGAAATGGATTCTGTGCCCGCGAACTCGATAAGCGTCTACCAGTGCTGAGCGTTTCTTCCTGACGAGGCCGTCAGGCGTTGACTACCAAACCCAGCTCCGCCGGGGTAGCCAGCGTGGGGTGGCTTGGGAGCACCCGCACGGTGTACCCAAAAGATCCTGAGTGGTCGATGCGCACCTCCCCAGCAAACCGATAGCGCCCGCTACCGAGTGACTCCGCAACCTCAAGTTCCTTCAGCTGAACGCCGGTGAGATCGTCGTTGTCCAGTGCCCGCCCATGGGCGAGCTCCACCGTGACCTCGTCTGGGTCAAGGTTTCCGAGCGACACATAGGCACTCACAGTGAGCGAATCGCCGATCTGGGGGTCTTCGCTGACGCCGACGCTGTCCACGTGCTCTACCTGGATGCCCTGCCATCCGCCGACGACCCGCGAGCGCCACGCTGCCGTTCGGCGTGCAAGGGCGTAATCATCTGCGGCAGCGGCGTTCCCCGCGCGCCACGCAGGTTGATACAACCTGCCAACATAGTCCTTGAGCATCCGGTCTGCCGAGACCGCCGGACCCAACGTGGCCATGGTGTGTTTGATCATCGCGATCCACTGGTGTGGCACGCCATCGGTCGAGAGCTCCGAAGGTCCCGCCGCGCCGGCACCCAGTGCCGGGAGTGCGCCATAAAACCGGGGAGCGACCTGGTCCTCGAGCAGGTCATAGAGTGCGGCTGACTCAATATCGTCCCGCTCCTCGGCAGAGGCGCCATTGTTAGCCGTCGGGATAGCCCAGCCGTTGTCGCCGTCGTACATTTCATCCCACCAGCCGTCCAGCACCGAGAGGTTCAGCCCGCCGTTGATCGCGGACTTCATCCCCGAGGTGCCGCAGGCCTCCAGCGGACGCAATGGGTTATTCAGCCACACATCGCAGCCCGGGAAAAGAATTCGCGCCATGGCGATGTCGTAGTTCGGCAGGAATACTATTCGGTGGCGGACGTCCGGGTCGTCCGTGAAGCGCACCAGGTCCTGGATCATGCGCTTTCCCTGCTCATCGGCCGGGTGGGACTTGCCCGCGATGACGAGTTGAATCGGATGCTCCGGGTGCAGCAGCAATGCTTTGAGCCGAGCCGGGTCGCGCAGCATGAGCGTCAGCCGCTTGTACGTCGGAACCCTTCGCGCGAAGCCTATGGTGAGCACCTCCGGGTCCAGTACCGTGTCAGTCCAACCGAGCTCAGCGTCCGCGGCCCCGCGCTTTTTCCACGAGGCTCGCAGCCGACGGCGCACGTCATTGACAAGGTTGGAGCGCAGGCTCCGCCGCAGCGCCCAGATATCGGTATCCTCGACCTCATAGACGCGCGACCATTGCGGTTCCAGAACGGACCCGGAGCCGAAATACTCCTGGGCGAAATCGGTGATCTGTGGGTCCACCCAGGTTGGCACGTGAACTCCGTTGGTCACCGAAGTGATCGGCACTTCCTGAGAATCGAAGCCGGGCCACAGCCCTGCGAACATCTGCCGGGACACCTCGCCGTGGAGTTTGGCCACCCCGTTGGCCCGCTGCGCGAGGCGGAGTCCCATGACGGCCATGTTGAACTTGCCTGGATCGCCGTCGTCGTAATTCTCGGCACCGAGTGCCAGAACTTTATCCGTGGGTACCGACGGGGCGAGACCAGCGTTGAAAAAGTGCTCGATCTGGCTGCGGTCGAACCGGTCGATGCCCGCCGGGACCGGGGTGTGGGTCGTGAAGACGGTGGATGCACGCACGACCGTGAGTGCCTCATCCCAGCTCATGGGATGCGTTCCGACCGGGTCCATCAGTTCGCGGATCCGTTCTATCCCCAGGAACCCGGCGTGCCCTTCATTGGTGTGGAACACCTCGGGGGCAGCGGTGCCGGTCAGACGCGCGAACAGGCGCAACGCCTTGACTCCGCCCACCCCGAGTAGGAGTTCCTGCTGCAACCGCTGGTCTCCGCCGCCGCCATAGAGTCGGTCGGTAACGTTCCGGGCGGCCTCGTCGTTGCCGGGAACGTTCGAGTCGAGCAACAGCAGCGGGATGCGGCCGACGTCGGCGCGCCAGATATGCGCGGCGAGCGAGCGTCCGTTTGGCAGCGGCAGGAGCACCTCCGCGGCGGTTCCGTCCGGCTCGCGAAGCAGGGTCAGGGGCAGGCCATCGGGGTCTAGCACTGGATAGGTTTCCTGCTGCCAGGCATCCCGGGACAATGACTGCTTGAAATATCCTGACTGGTAGAGGAGCCCGACGCCGATCAGTGGGACGCCGAGGTCTGAGGCGGATTTCAGGTGGTCTCCGGCGAGGATGCCCAAACCACCGGAGTATTGGGGAAGGACCGCGCTGATCCCATATTCGGGGGAGAAATACGCGATTGATTTCGGGGCATCATCGCCCAACGACTGGTACCACCGTGGCTCGCCCAGATAGCTCTTCAGATCGTGGCCAAGATCCTGGATCCGTTGCACGAGAGGTTCGTTGGAAGCCAGCTGATGCAGCTTCTCCCGCGTCACTGATCCCAGGAAAGTGACCGGGTCCTGGGAACTGGCCTCCCAGGCCTCCGGGTCGAGGTCGTGGAAAAGCCGGGTCGTTGGCAGGTGCCAGGACCAGCGTAGGTTGCTCGCGAGTTTGCCCAGTGGCGCAATCTCATCGGGGAGTACTGTCCGGACCGTAAACCTGCGTATCGCTTTCACCCCGGCTACGCTAGCGCACTTGCCCTGCCCGCGGGAGGGGGATCAACAACGAACTGCTTCCGACTCGGAATAAACCGAATGTTACGTTAAGCCTCCTTAGCAATTCGGCCAGATACTCGCTAACGTTCTGAAGGTGAGACTTTCCAAGGAACTCCCAAATAAGCGACCACACTCCGAGGGACTCCGCTTTGGTCGGATTCCCATCACTGCTGTGAGCCCGAGCGTTGAGCACGGCCGATTTCCGGCCAAAGCCATTCCGGGGTCCGACTTCACGGTGGGGGCCACGGTGTTCCGCGAAGGGCACGACCAGCTCGGTGTGTCCGCAGTGCTCTACGACCCGGATGGCCGGGAAATCCAGCGGGTGCGGCTGTCTTCCGTGGGTGCGGGGCTGGACCGCTGGGAGGGCAAGCTGAGGCCGCCGGCCCAGGGCCTGCACACCTTCACGATCGAGGGCTGGTCCGATATTTACGGGACTTGGGTGCATGACGCCGCCATCAAGATCGGCGCTGGAGTCGACGTCGAACTGATGCTGGCCGAAGGCTCGGAGCTGTTCTCCCGCGCCGCTGCCAACCGTCCGGCCGCGGATGCCGACGTGTTCAAGGCCGCCGCTGCCGCGCTGTCGGATGCCGAGTTGACCATCCAGCAGCGCTTGGACGCCGGACGCACTCACGAAGTCCGCGCCGCGATCCAGCGCGAACCGCTCAGGGCTCTGGTTACGGCCTCGGAGCGATACCCGATCCTCGTCGAGCGCGAACGCGCCGGACGCGGCGCCTGGTATGAGTTCTTCCCCCGCTCCGAAGGTGCCGTCTACCACCCGCAGACGGCCGAATGGGAATCCGGTACATTCGCCACCGCCAGCCACAGACTCGACGCTATCGCCCAGATGGGATTCGACGTCGTCTATCTTCCGCCGATCCATCCGATCGGGAAGACTCATCGCAAAGGCCCTAACAACACGCTCACCGCAGGGCCCGCCGATCCCGGATCGCCGTGGGCCATCGGATCAGCGGACGGCGGTCATGACGCCATCCACCCTGAGCTGGGAACTTTCGCGGATTTCGATGCCTTCGTGGTCCGTGCGACGGACCTGGGCCTGGAGGTGGCGCTGGACTTCGCACTTCAGGCATCGCCGGATCATCCGTGGGTTACCAGTCATCCTGAGTGGTTCACCACCAGGGTCGACGGTTCGATCGCCTACGCGGAGAACCCGCCCAAAAAGTATCAGGACATCTTCCCGATCAATTTCGACAATGATCCGGAAGGAATCTACAACGAGATCCTGCGGATCGTGCTGTTGTGGGTTGATCACGGCGTGCGGATCTTCCGCGTGGACAACCCCCACACCAAGCCGGTCCAGTTCTGGGAATGGCTGATCGGGAAGGTCAATGAGGCGCACCCCGACGTCATTTTTCTGGCCGAAGCGTTCACCCGCCCGGCAATGATGCACGCACTGGGGCGGGCAGGGTTCCAGCAGTCCTACACCTATTTCACATGGCGGAACACCAAACCGGAGATCGAAGAGTATCTGGTGGAAGTCAGCAAGGGTTCGCCGGCCTATTTCCGCCCGAACTTTTTTGTCAACACTCCGGACATCCTTACCGAGTACCTGCAATACGGCGGGCCCGGCGGGTTCAAGGTGCGTGCCGTACTGGCTTCCATGGGCAGCCCCATCTGGGGGATGTACTCCGGGTTCGAACTCTTTGAGCATGTCGCCCGCGCTGGCGCGGAGGAGTACATCGACAACGAGAAGTTCCAGTACCGTCCCCGCGATTACCAGGGGGCCGAAGCCGAGGGCCGCAGCCTTGCCCCGTATATCACCCGGTTGAACGCCATCCGGCGGGCACATCCCGCCTTGGGGGACCTGGAAAACCTGACCCTGCACCGCAGCACGGACGACGCCACAGTGGTTTTCTCCAAACACAAGGAAACCGATGAGGGGAGGGATACCCTCATCATTGTCGTGAACGTGGATCCCCACAGTGCCCGCGAAAGCACTGTCTCGCTCGACCTGCACGCACTCGAACTGGAAGCCCAAGACTGCGCCGAGGACGGGCGTTTCTGGGTAGACGATCTGATCTCAGGCCAGAGCTGGCTATGGGGCGAACACAACTACGTCAGGCTGGATGCCCATGTGGAACCGGCGCACATTCTTTCCATCAGGAGGCAGCCCTAGTGCTCAACCCGTTCCAGCTCAATGCGCCAGGCCTGGCCCACGATCCGCATTGGTACCGCAAAGCTGTTTTCTATGAAGTGCTGGTGCGTGGTTTCGCCGACGCTAACGGGGACGGCTCCGGGGATTTCTCTGGCCTGATTGAGCGGCTGGACTATCTTCAGTGGCTCGGCATCGACTGCCTGTGGCTGCCTCCGTTCTTCAAGTCACCGCTGCGCGACGGCGGCTACGATATCGCCGACTACTATGACGTCCTCGATGAATTCGGGACCATCAGCGATTTCAAGCGACTGGTCGCTGAGGCCCACGCCCGCGGAGTCAGGGTGATAATCGACCTCCCCCTGAACCACACCTCGGACAAGCACCACTGGTTCGAGGAGTCCCGCACCGACCCGGACGGGCCATTCGGAGACTTCTACGTGTGGAGCGACACCGACGAAAAATATGAAGATGCCCGAATTATCTTCGTGGACACCGAGGAATCGAACTGGACCTTCGATCCCGTGCGGAGGCAATTTTTCTGGCATCGGTTCTTCAGCCACCAACCGGACCTCAACTTCGAAAACCCGAAGGTCATCGAGGCGCTGTTCGACGTCGTGCGCTTCTGGNNCCTTCCTTAAGGACCTCCGGCGGATGGTCGATGAAAACTACCCGGGGCGCGTGATAATCGCCGAGGCGAACCAGATGCCGGAAGAAGTCGTGGAGTACTTCGGGGACGAGGACGGCGCCGAATGCCACATGTGTTTCCACTTTCCCATCATGCCGCGGCTCTTTTATGCCCTCCGTGACCAAAAAGCCGCGCCCATTATCGAGACGATGGAAAGTACACCGGACATCCCGGGCGGTGCGCAATGGGGAACCTTCCTGCGTAATCACGATGAACTCACCCTGGAGATGGTGACCAATGAAGAGCGCGAGGCGATGCTCGGATGGTATGCGCCTGATTCGAGGATGCGGGCGAATATTGGTATCCG
>DGBL01000096.1 GCA_002384315.1 Micrococcaceae bacterium UBA4005
TCATCCCATTTCACGGTGTCCAGTTTGTCAGTGTAGGCGAGCCCCTTCGCTGCGGCGTCGAGCGCTTCAGGGTTGTATGCGACGCCCCAGTGATCAGCGGCGAGGGCAGTGTTGAGGATTTCTTCGGCGTCAGCGACCTCTAACCCTGCAATGCCCGCCCAGAACGCAGCGGCTTCCTTCGGGTTTTCGTTGATCCAGTCGATGGCGTCTGAGTAGCCCTGCAGCACGCCTTTGGCTACCTCAGGGTTCTGCTTGGCGTAGTCACGGCTGCTGATGATCAGCGTCTGCTGGTAGGACGGGACGAACTCCGCACTGGTGCCGATGACTTTGAGCTTGTCTGCATTCTCCAGCGCCACCCGCGGGGAGGAATACGCGACGTCCACCTCGCCGGCTTCCAGCAGGGCGATACCTGCGCCGGTGCCGCCCGTCGGCGTCCGCTTGACCGCTTCAGGGTCCAGGCCTGCGCCCTCCGGAGTGAGGAAGCTCATCGCTTCGGTGACCGAGCCGGGATTAGTGAAGCCCCAGGTCGATTCTCCTGCATCCTTCAGGCTACTGAGAGCCGAGTCCTTCAGGGTCACCCATCCGACGTCGGACACGGACTGAATGCCGCCGCCGATCACCTGTACGGGCGCACCCTCGTTGAATCCCGAGACGATCGCCCCCGTGGCAACCTCCCCGAACGGGAGCTTGCCGGACACCACGTTCTGCAGAGTGGTTCCGCCACCCTCCGACGGGATGATCTCCTCGACTTCCACGCCCTGAGCCTTGAAGAATCCTTGATCCCGGGCTACTTCCCACGGAAGCCCGTACAAGTCTTCCGGGTGAGTGACGGAGACCGTTACCGTGGTGAGCTCACCATCGGCTCCCGCTCCGCTGTCCGCACCCCCACCCCCGCAGGCGGCGAGCGGGAGGACGATCAGGGCTGCCAATGCTGATGTGTAGGCTGAGGTGGATTTGGGCAGAATACGCATGGGGCCTCCAGTTGACGGCGATGTCACTTTGCAGAATGTATACACATTTTATGTATACAACGTGGCAGAGATCACGGCTACGGTCAACCAATTTAGACATATTTCGGGAACTTCGCCGATAAATGGCATACAACCAACGCGTCGACGCTCGCTGGTGCCGCCGGACGGCCAGCGGCTATTCCGCGATGATCCGTAACGCCATAAGACACGCAGCCTGCCCCTCCAGGGTGTTCAGTTTGAGCCGGAGGAGCCCTTCGAGCTTGGCGATGCGCTGACTGAGCGTGTTTCGGTGGATGAACAGGCTCGCGCACGCCCGCGACGGCTGACAGTCGTGCTCCACATATGATTCCAGCGTAGGCATCAGGTGACCTGCATGTGCCTCGTCGTAGGCAATCACCGGAGCCAGCAGGCGCATCGCCGCAGCCCGGGCTCCGTGGGTCGCAGTCGAGGCGATCAGTGCACCGATGGAAAGTTCCGGAGCGACGGTTGGCTGGCGGACGCTCCGTAGCATTTCACGGGCCTGATATACACCCAGGCGAAGTTCATCCCCGCTGTTGCACGGCCCCTTGAGGACTATCGGCTGGCGTGGCATTTGGCGGGCGAACCGACCAAGAAGCATGGCTGCGACGTCGTCGTTTCGGCCCGCCAATTCCGCCGTCGGCTTCTGCACGAAAGCGAACAGGATTCCTTCCCGCACCAGAAGACGAACCTCGGTGAACATCGCCTGGAGCATCAGCCTGATCCGCCAGGCGCTGGAGAGGTTCGCGTGGTCGATGCTGACTGTGAGGACAAATGTCTGGGCGGAGGCATCGAGACCGGTGGAGGCAAGAGTACGGGTGAATTCCTCCAGTGCCACACTCCCCCAGTCCGATGCGTCGTCGAGCAGTTTCTCTAGCTCCTGCTGCCGCTGCGAATCCGCCTGGAAAGCGGTTTTCAGCTGAACTGCGATGATCGACGCGGCAGGGCCTAACAAGGTGGTTACGGGGTAGTCTGCGCGGCTGTTTCGCACCACCAGCTCGAACGGATCCCCACTACCCATGGGCAGCGGGACAACGCTGTCATGGCTGCCCTCCGCAGCCTGCTGAAGGTCCTTCCGCGTCCAGGTCGAGGCTTCCGGAAATTTTGCGATCACCGATCCAGCGGTGTCAAACACAGCCACCTCCGCCTGTGCCGCCGCGGCGGCCGCGGCGAGGATGGCTCCCAGCCCCGCCCCGGAGGACGACAACGCCGCGCATGCCTGGGCAAGCTCCCAGGACTTTGCCGTCGACGTGTACTGCTCGGCCTGCAGGACGTTGGTAACATGCCGGTGAACTTGGAGGAACGGAACGGCCTGGGGAATTTCCAGAAGCGGAACATCCTGCGCCGTCGCCGCCCGCACCAGGCCAGCCGGAATCAGCCGGTGTGCGGTTCCAGTACCAAAAGCAATCGCCGCGACCTCCGCCCGGACGAGCCGCTCCACGTAGGCAGCCCAAGTCCGGTCATCCTCGACATTCAATCCAATGCCGTTGGTCAACAGTAGGACATTGGCGCTCAGGAACGGAGTGGGATCCATGATTTCAGTCGGCGCACACCAGCTGATGGCCCGGGACAGCCTGACCTGAGAAGAAGGCGTATGCAACCGCAGTTGAAGGGAGTCCTCCGCCAATAGCTCCGCGATGATCACTGGAAATCCTCCTACTAGTGTGCAATTGCCTATTTTGACCTCCGATTATTAAGCAGAGGCCCACTATTTACCTATGATAGGTGGGTCTAGGCTGAAGCCCATGACTGTGCCTGTGACCCCCGCCACGCCCGTAACCGCGCAGCCCACTATCAATTCCGACCTCGGCGAATCCCTAGGGCTTCACACCTTCGGCAATGACGACGAGTTATTGGCCGTCGTCGACGTCGCCAATGTCGCCTGCGGCTTCCATTCCGGGGACCCCGACACGATGGCTGCCACCGTCGAGGCTGCCGGGCGCCACGGCGTCCGGGTTGGGGCCCACCCGGGGCTGCCGGACATCGTCGGATTCGGACGCCGGGAAATGAAACTAACGCCAGTCGAGGTCGAAAACCTTCTCCTCTACCAAGTGGGGGCCCTCAGCGCCTACCTCCGCGCCACCGGGCTGGAGTTGAACCATATCAAGCCCCACGGATCGCTCTACGGAATGCTCGCCCGGGACAGCGAGCTGATGGGCGCCGCAGCCCGTGTTGCCGCGCTGTTCGGGGTGCCGTTCTACGGGCTGGCCGGAACCGAGCACCAGCGGGTCTGCGCCACGCACGGAGTGCCGTTTGTCGGCGAACTCTATGTGGATCTGAACTACAGCCCGCGCGGCGAACTGCTCATCCAGCGGCGTCCGGAGCCAACGGACCCACAGGCGGCGGCCCGCCGGGTAGCCCGGGCCCTGCGGAACGGCGAGGTCGATGCCGCGGACGGCACCGTACTCACAATCGATTTCCAAAGTATTTGCGTCCACTCGGACGCCCCAAATTCCGTGGCTGTCGCCACCGCAGTGCGGGACGCCTTGTCCGCACCGCAGACCTAACCCCGACGACGTCCGGAAAGGACACCCTCAATGGCCGACATTATTTCCCCCCTGCCCGGCGTTTTCTACCGTAAGCCAGGTCCCGACAAGGTTCCTTACGCCGTGGAAGGAGAGCGCATCGAAGTCGGTCAGACCGTGGGCGTGGTCGAAATCATGAAGCAGTTCTCCGAGATCCGCAGTAGTGTCGCCGGAATCCTAGAGGCGTTCAATATCGAGGATTCCGGGACCGTCAACCCCGGAGACGTGATCGCTACCGTGAGCGAAGGCTGAGCGTGAAGAAAATTCTGATCGCCAACCGCGGCGAGATCGCCGTTCGCGTCATCCGTGCCGCGCGCGAACTCGGCATCCGGAGCGTTCTCGCCGCCAGCGAGCCGGACGCGCATTCCTACGCGGCCCATCTGGCCGACGAGGTGCAGATCATCGGCCCGGCTCCGGCGGCCAAAAGCTACCTCAACACCGAAGCGGTGGTGCAAGCGGCCGTGCAGAGCGGGTGCGATGCGCTGCATCCGGGCTACGGCTTCCTGTCCGAAAATCCGTCCTTCGCCCGTTCCGTCGTGGCAGCTGGCCTCACCTGGGTTGGGCCTACGGCGGCGGCGATCGAGCTCATGGGCAACAAGTCCCGCGCACGGCAGGCAGCCCGCGACGCCGGCGTCCCCACCCTGCGCGGGAGTGACGGCGCCGTGGACAGCAGTATGGACCTAGCCGCCGTGGCCGCAACGGTAGGGTACCCGCTGGTGGTCAAAGCATCGGCCGGAGGCGGCGGGCGTGGCATCCGGCTGGTCACGGCTGAAGCGGACCTAGCCTCGACGGTGGATGTTGCACGGGCTGAAGCACAGGCCGCCTTCGGTGATTCAACGGTCTACCTCGAACAATTCGTCCACCGTGCGCGCCACGTCGAAGTCCAGATCATTGGCGACGGCGACCGCGTCCTCCATCTCGGCGACCGGGATTGCTCCCTGCAACGGAGGCAGCAAAAAATCGTGGAGGAAGCCCCGGCGCCGTCCCTTCCGGATCATGTACGTGCGACCATCCTCGCCTCCTCCATCGAACTCGGACTGCAGTGCCGGTACGTGGGATTGGGAACCGTGGAGTTCCTTTACGATCCGGTGGCCGAGGAAGCAGCGTTCATCGAGATGAACACAAGGCTGCAGGTGGAGCATCCGGTCACCGAGATGATCACCGGGCTGGACCTGGTGCGCGAGCAGTTGCTCGTGGCGGAGACCGGCACACTGCGCCTGGCACAGGATGACATCACGTTTACCGGTCACTCATTCGAATTTCGCATCAATGCTGAAGATCCTGACAACGGCTTCATGCCCAGCCCCGGAACTCTTGAGCAGTTGGAGTGGCCCGGCGGGCCCGGCGTCCGTATCGACTCCGGCGTCGTGGCCGGGTCGACAGTCGCACCGTTCTACGACTCTTTGCTGGCCAAGATTGTCATCTGGAGCGCAACCCGCGAGGAAGCCCTCGCCCGGTCCATCCGCGCTCTTGGCGAAGTGCAGATCGTGGGCGTAAAAACCACGCTTCCGCTGCTTAATTCTCTGCTCTGCCGCGAAGAGCTGGCCGCCGTGACACACCATTCAAAATTCATCGAATCCACCCCTGACTTGTTAGGAGCCCCTGCGTGAGTGAAAACCTTGTCACAACAACCGCTGCCCGCTATACGTGGGGTGGCGACGAATTCCTCTTCATCGAGATTTCCGAGGACATGAGCCTTGCCGCGAACTTCACGGCAAATTCGATGGCCGCTGCGCTTGGCGGTCAGAACCTCGCGGGCATTACCGATATTTGTCCCGCAAATGCGTCACTTTTGGTCAGGTTCAACCCTGACCTCATCGCCCCCGATTTGCTCGAACAGACACTCCGCCAGATCGAGGACCAAGTTGTTCACAGTTCGGGTCAAGCTCTCCAGACCCGAATTATCGAAGTGCCGGTATGGTACGACGACCCCTACACCAACGAAACCGGAGCCCGCTTCCGCAGCGGCCATCAACGGCCCGAGGGTACCGACCTGGAATTCGCCGCAGCAGAAAACAACCTCGCATCGGTTGCAGAATTCATCACCCGCCACCACGAATCAGCCTGGCTAGTTTCAATGGTGGGTTTCGTCGCCGGTCTTCCGTTCATGTTCCAGATCGTCCCGCAGGACCAACAGCTCGAAGTTCCCAAGTATTTGAGCCCTCGCACCGACACCCCGGCGCTGACTGTCGGCCACGGCGGATGCTTTGCCTGCATCTATTCGGTGCGCGGTGCCGGCGGATACCAGATGTTCGGGATCGCTGCGGCGCCCATCTTCGAGCCGGCGCAACGACTCAAGGACTTCCAGGATTTCATGGTGTTTTTCCGCCCCGGTGACATCGTCAAGTTCCGTCCCATCGACGAACCGGAGTATCAGCGTATCCAGGCAGAGGTCTCCGCCGGAACGTTCAGATACCGGCAAGCGCCTGTCACCTTCGACCTCCAGCGCGCGCTGGAGGACCCCGTCCAGTACAACAAAGACATCATGGAGCAGCTCAATGGCGTTTAAAATCGTGGAACCAGGCCTGTCCACCACGGTGCAGGACAGCGGCCGGCTCGGATACTACAACGTGGGAATCCCACAAGGCGGAGCCATGGACCAGCTCTCCGCCGAGATGGCCAACGCCCTAGTGGGCAACAGCGCCGCAGAAGCGGTACTCGAGTGCACGTATCTTGGTCCCAAACTACTCACCGACGCCGATGCGGTTATCGCTATTACAGGTGCTCCCGTCGACGTTCTCGTCAACGGTGAGCTCCGCGAGCCATGGAGCCGCCTGCAGGTGATGGCCGGCGACGAAATATCCTTCGGAATGATCCGCGGCGGGACCCGCTATTACGTTGCAGTCCAGGGCGGGATCGATGTTCCGCTCGTCCTCGGCAGCCGGTCCACCTACACGCTCGGAGCCGTCGGCGGATTTGAGGGCCGCGCGCTCCGGGCCGGGGATATCGTGCCAGTGGGTGTTCCCTCCACCGACGTCAACCCCGGCAACCGGCCCGAGCGGATCGAGGAAGCGATGCGTCCGGAATTCGCTCGCGAAATTTCCGTCCGCGTTCTTCCAGGCCTTTACGACCACCGGCTCACGGACGCGGGCAAGGAGACCCTCTTCAGCGCGAGCTGGACGCTGACTCCGGTCGCGGACAGGACAGGTCTGCGCTATTCGGGCCCCGAGATCAGCTGGACTCCACGCCAGCAACCCTTCGGCGCGGGGTCGGACCCCTCGAACATCGTGGACGCTGGCTATGCGATCGGCTCCATCCAGATTCCGGGCGGCAAAGAACCGATTGTGCTGCACCGGGACGCAGTCTCCGGCGGCGGCTATGCCATGGTTGGGACCGTCATCAGCGCCGATATGGACCTGCTGGCGCGCAGTTCACCCGGTACCCGAACCCACTTCCGGGCCGTAGACATGGCTGAAGCCCTATCGGCCCGCGCCGAGCGAGCTGCGCTGCGGGCACGGGTCTGG
>DGBL01000116.1:0-308 GCA_002384315.1 Micrococcaceae bacterium UBA4005
GAGCTCATCCTCGGGGATCGTGAAGCCGGGCACGTCGGCGTTCGTCGAGTCGACGAGGAACAGGTCCACCCCCTCGTCGCCCAGCCGGGCGAAGCCAGCCAGGTCGGTGATGCGTCCATCCAGCGGAAACTGGTCCATCTTGAAGTCGCCAGTGTGCAGGATCAGCCCGGCACCGGTGCGGACAGCAACCGCCAGGCCATCGGGAATCGAGTGGTTGACGGCGAGGAACTCCAGATCGAACGGGCCCATCGATTTCAGGGCGCCTTCCTTGACCTGTACGGTCTTAGGATTGATGCGGTGTTCTTTCA
>DGBL01000116.1:333-30099 GCA_002384315.1 Micrococcaceae bacterium UBA4005
CCGATTTCCCCCACCCCTCCGAGAGCCACGATGCGCATGTCTCCCGCAGGTAGCTGTGGCGGTGCCTGACGGGCGGTGGGGGCCTTATTCACAGATTAATCTCTTTCGCTAGCATTGAGACCAGTGCGCGCAATGGCCTCCGGTCGGTGTCCGCGTGGAACAGTCTGGGTGCGGATCGGGTGCGCCAGATGGCTCGAGTGAGCAGGGCGCGTTTACATCAACAATAACGGTCTTGGCGCCACTTAACCGCTTTTCGCTCCGGAAACAGGGTTCACGAGCCCTCCCGCGCACCTCCAGCCGGATATTCCCGTCCGCGCAGTCCGCCCGGATGAGCAGCATACGCGCGTGGGGGTCCTCACGGGCGGTAGCTAAAGTAGGGGTGTGCCCCCGGAACCTTTCAACCTTCGTGCCATCGCCGTCGGTGCCTATGGGCCGTCGTTGTTCTACGGCGTGGCCACAGGAGCGATCCTCCCTGTGGTCAGCCTGACTGCGCGCGATCTGGGTGCCGATCTGGCTACCGCTGCCTTCATCATCGCGCTGACGGGCATTGGCTCTCTGCTCGCCAATATTCCGGCCACACTGATCGCCACCCGGTTCGGGGAGCGTCGGGCACTCATCGGGGCGTCATTGTGGTGTTCGGGTGCGATGCTTTTCGCCCTCGTGGCGCCGACGCTGGCAAGTTTCGCTGCCGCCGTCGTCCTGGTCGGTATGGCGGGAGCTGTTTTCGGCTTGGCCCGCCAGAGTTATCTCACCGAGGCTGTTCCTGCCCGTTACCGGGCCCGCGCCCTCTCGACACTCGGCGGGGTGAACCGGATCGGAATATTCATCGGCCCGTTTGCGGCGGCGTTGATGATGAGTTTTTTTGGCCTGGACGGAGCATATTGGGTAGGGGCTGCCGCCGCCTTGGCTGCAGCGATCCTCAGCTGGCGGGTGCCCGAATTGCCGCGCCTTCACCATAAGCGCAATGGGCTGCCGGGAACAGGTGGCGCGGTGGACGTGCCGACTATCCGTTCGACGCTGCGGGACCATCGCCGGATCTTCGCCACTGTCGGCAGCGGAGTCCTTCTGCTGGCCGCAGTGCGGGCCACCCGCCAGGCAGTATTGCCGCTGTGGGCGGAAACCATTGGTCTGGACGCGGCGACGACGGCGCTGGTCTTCGGAGTGTCAGGAGCCGTGGACATGTTGGTGTTCTACCCGGCAGGGAAAGTGATGGACGTCAAGGGCCGCAGCTGGGTTGCGGTGCCGTGCCTGGCGATCATGGGGATCGCGCTGGCCGTTATGCCGTTTACCGAATCGCTCACGGGGCTGGTCGTGGTGGCTGTGGCGCTTGGATTCGGCAACGGTATTGGATCCGGCATTGTGATGACGCTCGGAGCGGATTTCTCTCCTACACCGGGCCGGCCGCAGTTTCTCGGAGTGTGGCGGCTGCTTGCGGATTCCGGAACCATGGCTGGGCCTGCCGCGCTATCGGTAGTCACCGGGTTCGGCACACTCGCGCTGGGCATCTGGTTTACCGGGGGCCTCGCATTCCTGGGCGCTGCTGCACTCTGGTACTGGATTCCCCGTTCAGCACCACCTGACGCTGAACGGGTCCGCAGCCTGGGCTAGGGGATTGCCCGCCAGCCTATGCGCGCCGTTCCGGTACGTCCGTGGCGACGCGGGTTTGCTGGCCGAACAGCGAACCGGCGATTCCAGCCAGCAGGTAGCCGACTCCGATAATCAGCGCGAGTCCGGACCAGAAGTAGAGCGGGACGGTATCGCTGCCCGGGACCTGGCCCGGCCCGGCATCTTGGGCATACAGGTAGAGTCCCGCCGCGCAGGTGAGTCCGCCGAGTCCGCCGACCCAGCAGAGTACCAACCACCAGCGTGAAGCGACCCAGTCGGTGCCGTAGCCGTTCCAGACATTCCAGCTATCGCCCATGCGCATGATGACCAGCCCGCCGATCAATGTCCAGATGGAGACCACAAGCAGGGCGGCGACAACATCGGCGGGCCGGTGCCAGAGATTGATGAAGGTCGCCGCGCCGGCGACGACGGCGTAGGTCCCCCCGGCCGCCGCTGCCAGTGGGCGCCAGCGTGGCGCGACCACGAGAAAGACCGCAGCGACCGCCGACGCCGCCAGCGTGGTGTGGCCCGAGGGCAGCGAATTGAAGTCCAGGGTGGCAACTCCGCGGTCCGGGCGGTCGAGGATGACGTTCTTCAGCACCTGGGTGGTGAGGTTCGCGCCGAGGATTGATCCGAGCGCTACCAGCGAGGCGGCCCAGCGGTGCCGCGCTAGGGACACGAACAGGATCACCGCAGCCGCGACAACTACGGAAATGACCGGTAACCGGTCAAGGAACTCCAGCGCCGGCCCTGGCTCCGGCGCTGCGACTCCGGCCTCCCGCCAGGCAGATTCGTCCGCGAATTGGCCCGTGGTGGTGCGCACGAACGCGTAATACGTCCAGGCGAGGGCGCCGGTGCAGAGCACCGCCGCCAGCAGGAAGAGCTGGGGACTTCTTCCGGCGCGGTACTGCTGCGCCGTGGAAAGGGTGCGCGACGGCGTGCTCATGGCCTTAACTCTTCCACACCTTGCCTAGCCGTTGTAATCCAATCGTGATCTTCGGGGCTGGGCAGCAGTTAGCTGCCGGGATACCGCTGGCCGGGTATCCGGCCAGCGGTATCGCGTAGCCTGAAGGCGTGAGCACGCCCCCGGAGATTCCGCTTCCCCACGTCGACGTCAGGGATCTGCTGGGCTGCACCCGGGTGGTCGCCATTCCCCTGCGGGTGGGTTTCCGCTCAATCACGGTCAGGGAAGCACTCCTGGTACGTGGACCTGCCGGGTGGGGTGAGTTCGCGCCCTTCCCGGAATACTCCGACGCGGAGGCGACGAGTTGGTTACGCGCCGCGCTGGAGGCGGCCTGGCAGGTATTCCCTGCTCCGCTGCGCGAGCGGATCCCGGTAAACGCGACCCTCCCGGCAGTCTCTCCGGACCAGATTGAAGGCATCCTGGGGCGCTACGGTTCCGTCGGAACGGTGAAGATCAAAGTCGCAGAGAAAGGCCAGACGAGCACACAGGATTACGCCCGCGTGGCCGAGGTGCGCCGGTTGCTGCCTAGCGCAGGGATCCGTGTCGACGCGAACGGAGCCTGGACCCAGCAACAGGCCCTTGAGACTCTCACCCGACTAGCCGGGTTCGGGCTGGAATATGCCGAGCAACCCGTCGCCGATATAGCCGGATTGCGTGCAGTGAGGCTGGAACTGCGGCGGCGGGGAGTGCCTGTGCTGATCGCCGCGGATGAGAGCGTTCGCCGTGAATCGGATCCGTTACGGGTGGCCCGTGAGGATGCTGCGGATCTACTGGTCGTCAAGGTCGCGCCCCTGGGCGGAGTCCGGCGGGCGCTGGATATTGTTGCGCAGGCAGGACTTCCCGCCGTCGTCAGTTCAGCCCTGGACACCTCGGTGGGAATCCGTGCGGGGCTGGCATTGGCTGCAGCGCTGCCGGAACTGCCCTATGCCTGCGGTCTGGCAACGGTGACCCTGATGGACGGGGACGTCATTGAAGAGTCGCTCGTGCCGCACGACGGTGCGCTCGGGCTGCGGCCGGTGGAGGTTTCCCCCCGGCTGCTGGACACCTATGCGGCGTCCCCCGAGCGCACCCGGTGGTGGCATGAGCGCCTAGCGCGTGTGCACGCCCGGCTTATGCGTGCCGGATAAAAGTTACTTACGCCGCCCGAAGGACTTCTTGCCACGGAAAACCTGGACAACTGAGGGCCGTGGAGCGGGAGTTCCGTCGTAGGGGAACAGTGAAGTATTCGCGCCCCAGGTCCCGTCTTCGCCCGGATGCTGTACCGCGACGAACACCATGCCTTCCTCATCGTGGATGATCGGGCCGCAGGTCTCCGCATCACGCGGAACGGAGAGAAACTGGACAACTTTTCCACGCTCGGCGCCGTCCAGAGTCACCTTGAATAGTCCGTCGTTGTATCCGATGCCGCTTGGGGCGCCGTCGGTGGAAATCCACAAATTCCCGGCTGCGTCGAACGCAAGGTTGTCCGGGCAGGAAATAGGGCTGACTTCGTCCACCGGAAAACCGCTGAAATAGGTTACGTCGCCTTGTGCCGGATCGCCACAGACCATCAGCAGGTTCCAGCCGAACGTCGTCGCTGTCTGGTCCCCACCATCTTCGGTAATTTCGACCACGTGCCCATCACGGTTCCGGTTCCGCGGGTTCGCTTCATCGGCTGGCGCCTTGGTCACTCCGCGGTTCGAATTGTTCGTGCACGCGACGTACACCTTGCCAGTGGCGAGGTTCGGCTCGACATCCTCCGGACGGTCCATTTTCGTGGGGCCCACCTTGTCCGCGGCAAGCCGCGTGTAGACGAGCACCTCCTCTAGGGACATGCCATCGACCATGCTCTTGCCATCGACGACCAGGGGGAGCCACTGCCCGGTGCCGTCGAAGGCTCCGTCCGCGGGTAACGCGCCGGAACCGTCGATCTCCGCTTCCGAATTTCCGGTAAAGCGGGCCACATACAGGTCCCCTTCGGTGAGTAATCCCATGTTGTGGGCGCGGTCGCCTTCGATGTAGACGTCGCGGGAGACGAATTTGTAGAGATAGTCGAACTGTTCGTCATCACCGGTGTAGGCGACGACCTTGCCGTTTGATGCGACGATCACGTTGGCTCCCTCGTGCTTCAACCGGCCGAGGGAGGTGTGCTTCACGGGTGTTGAGCTGGGGTTCAGTGGGTCCACTTCGACGATATAGCCGAAGCGGTTGGTCTCATTCTCGTAGCCGGCGTTCCGGGTGTCGAAGCGCGGCTCGTCGGCTTCCCACTTACGGGAGGTCTGCCGGTCGCTGAGGCCGTAGCGTTTGTCCGCTGCGGAGGTTCCAACGGAGCGGAAGTACCCCTGGAAATTTTCCTCACCGGAAAGGATAGTCCCCCAGGGGGTCGTACCGCCGGCGCAGTTTCCCAAGGTTCCCAAAACGGTGGTTCCGGAAGGGTCGTCCACTGTCTTGAGCAGATCCGAGCCTGCTGCCGGTCCAGTGATGGTGTAGGCGGTATCGGTGAGTAGCCGGCGGTTCAGGGCGCCGCCGCGCACATACTGCCAGGGAAAGCCCCTGGATTTGCGCTGAAGTTCAACCACGGTCAGCCCGTGGGCGGCTTTGCCGGTTTTCCGGTAGCGCTCAACGTCAGCGTCGGTTACTGCCGGGGGGAACATGATTCCGTCGTTGGTGTACTCGTGGTTGGAGAATAGCACCGCACGGGTGCCCTTGCTGCCTTCCAGCTCAAGGATGTCCGTGTAGTCGTTGTTGTATCCGAACTGTCCGGCTTGCGCTTCGGGGGTCTGGTTGTTGATGTCGAAGTCCGGGGTGTCAGCGAAGAGGGGATCGCCCCAGCGGATGATCGGTTCCCAGCTGTAGTCCTCGGGAACGGTGAACTCGTCGGTGAGGTAGTTGACCGGGGAGATGGGAGTGAACTGCAGCTTCCCGCCCGCGAATTTCACCGCTGGTGCGAGGCTGTGGGCTGCGGGAGCTTTCGCCGTTGCGCCCGCTCCAAGCAGAAGGGTCAGCGCGCCCACGGCCCCCACACCGAGCATGCTGCGGCGCGAGTACTCAGCCGAGACAATGTCGCGGAAGTAGCCGTTTTCGGAAGTATTGCACGTCTCGCCTGCACACGCGTTGTCGCATTTAAGCGCGCAGGTTACGGCGCTACGTTTACCGTTGGTGTGGCCGAGCATGGGCAGGAAAGGGCGTCGGGCCTGGAAAGTCATCGAGATACCTTCTTCAACTGGGGGATCGTCCATGTGAGCGTGGCACTGCGAAATTAAGACTACGTGCGTTTGAAGTGAACGGCAGGGAAACTCGGTGGAATTCTTCCGGGCAGAAGAGGGCGTGTGCGCAGCACCGCCTACGATTGAACGGTGAGTGAACCTCTGAGCGCGATCGCTTCGGCGCGCGAACTTGTGCGCGTCTTGTGCAGCGGCGGCGTGTACGACGTCGTCCTCTGCCCGGGTTCCCGCAGCGCACCGCTGGCCTATGCCCTCGCAGACGCGGAAGCTGCGGGCCTGATGCGTTTGCATGTGCGCATCGACGAGCGGGCCGCGGGCTTCACGGCGCTGGGGTTCGCGCTCGGGGCCCAGCGGCCGGTGGCCGTGGTGACGACGTCCGGCACAGCGGTCGGTGAACTGCTCCCGGCCGTGATGGAAGCCAACCACGCTGCAGTTCCGCTGGTGGTGCTCTCGGCTGACCGGCCGGCGGAATTACGCGGCACGGGCGCCAACCAGACGACCCACCAACCGGGAATCTTCGGCGTCCACGTGAGGTTTGCCGTCGACATCCCGGCGGGTACCTGTCCCGCGGATTCAGCCCGGCACGCTCTGAGCAGCGCACGGGGGTACGGAACCATTACCGACGAGACCAATAACCACTTAGCCAAAAACGCTGCGCCACATCCACCGGGGCCGGTACACCTGAACATTGCCTTCCGGGACCCACTGGTGCCGGCGTCGCGCCCCGCAATCGAGTCCGTTGCTAAGGCTGGGGCTGAATACGAGGCTGACCGGGCGACACGCAGGGACGCTGAGCTGGTGCGTCCGGCCGGTACGCCAGCGTCCGCTGGCTCGCCTGCCCATCAGGGCAGTGGATCCCATACGGTAGTGGTTGCCGGGCATGACGCCACCGCACTCGCCGCGGTATTTGCCGCGCATCTGGACCTCCCACTGTTCGCCGAACCGTCCTCCAATGCCAGGTTCGGATCCAGCGCCATCGCTCCGTACCGGCTCCTGCTCGACCTGCTGGGGCGGCAGATCACCAAAGTGGTCGTGTTCGGCCGACCCACGCTTTCCCGCCCCGTGGCGGCGCTGCTATCACGCGCCGACGTCGAGCATGTACTCTACGTGCCGAAGCCGGTGGCCTGGTTTGAGCCCGGACGACGGCGGGAACGGATCATCTCCACGCTTGCGGAACTGCTCGACTTCGCGGGCCGTGGAGCTACGCGGTGGCTCCCGGCGTGGCGGCACGCCGGCGCGCTCGCCGAAGCGGCAATCCAGGATTTGCTGGCCAGCGAGTCTGGAGTCAGTGGTTTGGCGGTGGCAGATATGGTGTGGGAGCACACCGCCGGAAACCTCGTGGTCGGCTCCTCCAACCCGATACGGGACCTCGATCTGATAGCGGCCACCGACTGGCATCCACTGGAGGTCTACGCAAACCGGGGATTGGCGGGAATCGACGGCACGCTTGCGACGGCGACAGGGATCGCGCTCGCGAGCGGTGTGCCCACCAGGCTCCTGGTAGGGGATCTGACCTTCCTGCACGATGTCGGCGGGATGTTCCTAGGAAGCGGCGAACCTGAACCGGACCTGCAGGTTGTTGTCCTCAACGACGGCGGTGGCGGAATCTTCGGGTTGCTCGAACATGGTGCACAGGAAACGCTCGCCCGGTACCCGGATGCCGTCGAACGCCTCTTCGGTACACCGCACGCCGTTGATCTCTCGGCCCTCGCAGCGGCCTATGGGGTGCGGTTCGAACGCGTGGACACACTGGAGGATCTCGAACGGACGCTGGACGCACCCGTGTCCGGGAGGTCCATCGTTGAAGTCCGTGCCAGCCGCCCGGGACTACGGGACCTGCACGCACGCATCGCAACGGCGGCACGCCGTGCTGTCGCAGGATGCGAGCTTGACGCGGTTGGCGTTGCTCCGGCTGCATCGAGCGGATAGAACGAGCGGTATCCCAAGTGCTCGCGGCGTTCATTATGGCTGCTCAGTAATTGCGGCGCCATGATTACGGCGCCCGATGTCGGGTTCACGAACGCATGGAGGCCGAACTCAGCAACGGTGCTGGTGTTCCGGGCGGCCAACGCCGAGTGCTTCCATCATGGGCCGGAGCTTGCTCCACGTCTCGGCAAGCTCAGCCTCGGGTTGCGAACCCTCCACAATGCCGCATCCGGCATAAAGCCGGACGCGGGTCTCGGACTCAATGACGCCGCCGCGGAGCGCGATGCCCCATTCGCCGTTCCCATTCGCGTCGATCCACCCCACCGGCCCGGCATAGGGTCCCCGTTCCAGGTGTTCAAGCTCCCGGATCAGTGAGCCAGCCACGGTGGTGGGGGTGCCGCAGACCGCCGCCGTAGGATGCAGCGCACCAACCAACGCCAACGACGTCGGCACCTGTCCGTCCTCGTCGGGTGCCAGTTCCGCGCATACGTCGGACGCCAAATGCCACACGTTGGGCAGTTTCAGGACAAACGGTTCGCTGTGCGATGTCATCGAATGGGTGAACGGCTCTAGTTGGCCGGTCAGCGAATCGATGGCGATCTGGTGTTCATGAAGCTGCTTCTCGGAGCCGGCGAGCACCCGCTGGGCGTACTCCGGGTCCGCCAGCGGCTCGCCGGCCCGATCCAGCGTTCCGGCTAGGACCCGCGCCTGCGCAGTGTGGTCCTCGACCTTGATGAGCATCTCCGGGGTAGACCCGATCAGACCGTCCACAGCATAGGTCCAGCAGTCCTGGTAACGCACAGCCAGTTCGCGTAATACCTGGCCGGCGGCCACGGGTGATCCGAGACAGGCCACGACATCGCGGGCAAGAACGAGCTTGCTCAACGTGCCGCCGTGGATGCGCTCAACCCCCAGCCGGACCGCGCGCATATATTCCTCCTCGCTTAGCACTCCCGGTTCGAGGCGATCCTCCGGATGCCCAACGCGCTCGGGGGCTGGCGCGGCGAGGTATTCCTCGAGCATGCTCTCCGCAGCTTCGGCGGTGAGGTCGGCGCCCGGATCCGCGGTGATGTAGGTGATCCAGCTATGGCCATTGCGGGACCCGACGAGGATCTCTGGAACGATCAGCCGGGATTCATGCGAGGAGGTTTTGGAAAACGCGAACGACCCGAAAGCCACCGGGCCGGTGCCAGGCCACCCGAGTTCGTTCACGATCTCAATCCGGTCCAGTTCCTGCTTCCACCACTGTTGGGCCGCATCGAATCGCGCTGGGCCGGTCGTGGTGAAGCGAGCGGTCTCCCCGAAAGCAACCAATCCTTCGCCACGCCGGATCCAGGTATGAATATCGTTGCGCACCACCAGATCAAGAAGATTGGAGTGCCCCGCGCCGTGGGGGTGGGAGATAGTGATGCTTCGCAGGCCCGTTGACTTCCCGCGGGCGGACGCCAGCGCGGCGGAGGACGGAGTGCTCATGGTCCCTCAAGCGTACTCCGGGCGAAGCATCGCCCCTGCGCCGGGGCGGCACGGTCCGTCGCAGGTTATGCAGGGGTGTCGGGGAACGGGCATTTGTTTGAGAGACTATGAAGGTGAACCGTGCATCACTGGAGAAGCGCCCTGAAGAAGTAGCTGCCATGTTTGACGACGTCGCGCCCAAATACGACGTCGTCAATGATGTGCTGTCCCTAGGGCAGACCCACCGATGGCGGCGCGTCGTCGTCGACGCCGTCGGGGCAGTTCCCGGCCAACGCGTGCTGGACCTCGCCGCGGGCACGGGAACCTCCAGCGAGCCGTACGCCGACCAGGGAATCGATGTGGTCGCCTGCGATTTCTCGCTGGGTATGCTCACCGTGGGCAAACGACGCCGGCCGGATATCGACTTCGTCGCCGGAGACGCCACCAATCTGCCGTTCGCCGATAACTCCTTCGACGCGAGCACAATTTCTTTCGGGCTGCGCAATGTCAGTGACCCACACCTCGCCCTGGCCGAAATGCTCCGTGTGACCAAGCCCGGAGGCCGGCTGGTGATCGCCGAATTTTCACAGCCGGTGGTTCCGCTGTGGCGCACGATGTATACCGAATACCTCATGCGCGCGCTGCCTGCGATTGCCACCAAGGTCAGTTCCAATCCCGCGGCGTACGTATACCTCGCCGAATCCATCAAGGCATGGCCGAACCAGGATGAACTGGCGGCATGGATCGTTGAGAGCGGATGGGAGAACGTGGCTTACCGGAATCTCAACGGTGGGATCGTTGCCGTGCACCGGGCCACTAAACCCGGCTCCGGGCAGGTTATCCCCACGCCGGCAGCCGAAGCGCCGGTACGGCGCTTGCGCCGCCGGGCTTCCCGGTCGGTCGGCTAGGGTGTCCGTCCTCATTGTCGGGGCGGGCCCTGCGGGGTCCACTGCCGCGTATTATCTGGCCGCCGCGGGGGTGGAGGTCACGGTGCTTGAGAAGACCCACTTTCCGCGTGAAAAGGTTTGCGGCGATGGACTGACACCTCGGGCAGTGCGCGAAATCCAACTCCTGGGATTGCCTCATGAGGACGCTGCGGGCTGGCGCCGGAACAAGGGGCTACGCCTCATTGCCGGCAAACGCACCGTCGAGGTCCCCTGGCCTGAGCTCAGTGATTTCCCCGAGTATGGCCTGGTTCGGACTCGGCTCGGATTCGATGAAGCACTCGCCCTGCATGCCGAAGCGGCCGGGGCGCACATCCTCCAGGGCCACTCAGTGTCGGCTGCCGTGCGGGACGAGTCGGGGCGCGTCACCGGGGTGCGGGCCAATCTGCTGGACCACGACGGCCGGAAAACCGGGGAGACCCGCGAGTTCACCGCCGACGTCGTCCTGGCGGCTGACGGGAACTCCACCCGCACCGCCGTCAGCCTCGGATTGTCGAAACGTGACGACCGGCCGTTGGGGGTGGCAGTGCGCACCTATTTCACGAGCCCCCGCCACGACNNCGACTGGATGGAAGGCTGGCTGGAACTACCTGATGCAACCGGCCGTCCGCTGCCTGGCTACGGCTGGATTTTCGGTGTCGGGGACGGAACCTCGAACGTGGGGTTGGGCATCCTGAACTCTTCGGCCGAGTTCGGGAAACTGGACTATAAGCAGGTGCTGCGCGACTGGACAGCCGGGATGCCCGCAGAATGGGGATTTTCCCCAGAACACCAGGTCGGCGAGATTCGGGGCGCTGCGCTTCCCATGGGCTTCAACCGGACCCCCCACTACAGCCCCGGGCTGCTGCTTCTCGGCGATGCCGGAGGAATGGTCTCGCCCTTCAACGGGGAGGGAATTTCCTATGCCATGGAATCCGCGCGCCACGCAGCCGAGTTCATTCAACGCTCCGAGCGCGTGAGCTCGAGACTCGGGCGCGACCAGGTGCTCTCCGGGTACGCCGCCCACATCCGTGGGCTTTGGGGCAGCCACTTCACGCTGGGCCGGATGTTCGCCCGGCTAATCGGTCAACCGGCGATCCTCAGCCTGGCGTTGCGTACCGGGATGCCGGTGCCGGTGCTGATGCGGTTTGTGGTGCGGATGCTCGCGAACCTGACGGACTCCCCTGGGCGTGGATTCGAAGACCGGGTGATCCACCTACTTGAGTCGCTGGTTCCGCCCACCAGCAACCAGTCCGCGCGAGGTACTTCCAGAAGTGTCCGCAAGCCCGTTTCACTTCGTTAGGCTAATACGGTGAGAGAACCCCTGAACTCCGGCTGGACCAGCGTCGGCAACGGTCTGTCTGAGGCTGGCGATATCGACGTTCCACTCCTGGACGGCGACCCGCAGTTGCGCCTGCCAGCCGGGTTCGCGCTGATCGCCGACGATCCAGACCTCGGCCCGGCCGTATCCTCCTGCATGGCAGAGGTAGAGAAGCAGCTACGCAGCGCGATCTCCAGCTCAGACCCGCTCGCGGATGCAACAAGCCGCCACCTCGTCGAGGCAGGCGGCAAAAGAATCCGCCCACTGCTGACCATCCTTGCCTCGCACCTGGGCGATTCGACCCGCCCGGAAGTCGTCCAGGCCGCCGTCGTCGTCGAATTGACCCACCTGGCCACGCTCTACCACGACGACGTCATGGATTCCGCGCCGTTCCGGCGGGGAGCTCCGACCGCGCACGAGGTATGGGGAAACTCGGTAGCTATCCTCACCGGAGACCTGATTTTTGCCCGTGCTTCGATTCTCGTCTCCGAACTCGGTGGGGAAGCCCTAGGCATCCAGGCTCGGACCTTCGAACGGCTCTGCCTGGGCCAGCTCCACGAAACAGTGGGTCCGGCCGAGGGGGACGACGCGGTGGAGCACTACCTCTCCGTCATCGCTGACAAGACCGGGTCCTTGGTGGCGGCCTCGGGCCAGCTCGGGGCGCTCTTTGCGAATACGCCACGCGAGATTGTCGAAATCATGACCGTGTACGGCGAGAAGGTGGGCGTGGCGTTCCAGCTGGCGGACGACGTCATTGACGTGACCGGGCTGAAGGTGAAGTCCGGGAAGTCCCCGGGAACGGACCTGCGGGAAGGCGTGCCCACGTTGCCGGTCCTGCTGCTGCGCAAGGCGGCGCTCGCTGGCGACCGGTCCGCCGCCGCGGTGCTGGAACTGGTCGACGGTGACCTTTCCTCGGACGCGGCGCTCATGCAGGCTGTGGAAGCCGTCCGGGAGCACCCGCAGACCCAGCAGGCGTGGGCGTATGCGCAACAGTGGGCCGACGACGCCGTCGCGGCGCTTGACCCGCTGCCAGAGGGCGTCGTGAAACAGGCGCTCTCGAGCTTCGCGCAGGCGGTCGTCAGCCGCGACGTCTGAGTTCAGCTAAAGAAACTTCCGTAGCTCGGCTGCCTTCCGCGCACGGAGGTGCGGATCAACGATGGGGCGCTTCGGGGTGAAGTAGAAACCGTCGTCGTGCCAGCGGGGCAAGACGTGCTGGTGGTAGTGCCACACATGTTGGCTTCCTGCCGGTTCGTTATGCTGGCGGGTTGAGACACCATCCGGTTCCCACGCCCGTTTGATGGCCACTGCGATGTCCCGGGTCAGCACCATGATGCGCGCCGCAACATCGTCTGGCAGTTCATACAGCAGTTCGAAATGATCGCGCGGGGTGATGAGCACGTGGCCGGGATTGGGCTCAAACCCGTGGGAAGCAATGAACGCCAGCGCCAGATCATCGGCGTACACCACGTCACCAGGGCGGCACAGATTGCCGGGGTTCTCGAAATTGTTCCGGGCTAGGTCACAGAACGGACATTGGTAACCTGGCGGCGCGTGGTGGATGAAACTAGCCATCCCTAAGCCTCGTCGGTGTCCTCAAACACCCACTCGAAGAGATCCAGCACAAACTCGCTGAACGTCCCCTCCTCGCTCTGCCACTGGCCACGGGCATTGTTGCGACGCCAGATGATCGGGTCGGGTACGCCGAGCTGATCGGCGCGAATGCCCCAGGTGAATTTCTCGTCCTCGTCCTCCAGGAACAGCAGGTAGCCGTCTTCGATCTCCAGCTCGTCGGGGTCCCAAAAGAAATGGAAGGCTTCCATGATGTCCTCGGTGGCTCCCACCGCGAGATAAAACTCGCGCAGGGCCAACGGCAACTGGAAGTCTTTGCCATCCATGAACTCGTCAAGTTCGGCGGCGGAGAAGCCGTCCTCCTCGGCCCAGTTGTCGTCGAAATACGCGGGGACCAACGCACGGAATTTGTCCAGGAATAGTTCGGTCACAGTGACTCCAGGTGGAAGGCGGGGGATGCTCACATTCTAGCCGGAGAGCCTGCGTGTGCGGTTACCGGGTGCGCAGGGCCAAGGCTGCAGCGAGGGCGTCAGACGAACTGGCCGAACTGTCGATGCGCCAGTCGGTCTCTTTAGTGAAGTGGAACCACACGAGAGCGCTCACATCCGGTTGGTCGGAGAGATATTCGACGAGGGCCCGGTTCCAAGCGGCTTTCGACCCGCCGGCTTCCGCTGACGCGGTTTCCGAAATCAGGATCTGTTTGCCCGGAGCGAGGTCGCGCACTTGCTGGAGGCCACTTCCGAACAGTGCGGCAGGTTCGATCCATGCGCTCCAACTCACAGAGGTTCCCCAGTTGTACCCGTCCAGGGACACCGAGTCCACATAGTCCGCCCCTGGATATAGCTGGGTAAGCGGAGTCGACCCGGCATACGGCACATTGGGGCTCCATACCCAGTCCACGTTGCTGGCCCCGGTGGCGGCCAGAACATCATGGACATGGCGCCAGGCTGCTACGTAGTCGCCACTGCCGTTTCCATTGATACCTTCGACCCACGGGTACCAGTTTCCGTTCATCTCATGACCGAACCGCAGCATAATCGGGTGGCCCCATTGCGCGAGGGCCGCCCCCCACTGGCGCAAGTAAGGGTCAAAATCTCCCTCAGTGATCCGGTCGAGCGAGTAAGCGGGCTGGTTCGTTCCCTGCCCCCAAACCCACGGCTCCCATGTCAGCAGGGTAATTGCTCCGCGAGCACGAACGGCATCCAGTTCGCTGAGCGGCGGAGCCTGCCTGAAGTCTTTATAGGAGAGCACGACTGACGGTGCTTCTCCGGCAAGTACTGACACCGCGTCCAGCTCGGCAGCCGCGAGAGGCCCTCCGGGGGTTCCCACTCCAAACCGCAGCGAGCTGGGGCTGACCACCGGAGATTCAGCTGCGGGTGTCGTCACGGTGAACGCTTCGGCCGCGTAGCCCGTGCCTGCTATCGCTTCGACGAGCACCGTACCCTGCGCGGATGCTGGTATGCGGACATCAGCCTTGAAGTATCCCGAGGCGCTGACCCTGATAGGTATCACGGCTCCAGCCACACCAAGCGTGCCAGCCTGCTTCCGCGGGAAACCGGTTCCAGTGACCGTTACCGAGCTGCCCGCAGGTCCGGAGGAGACTCCCAGGCTGATCGAGGCTGCCGCCGCACGGGCGTCAGGGGCCGGGCCAAGCATGAGTATGGTGAGGACCACGCTCAGGAGTGCAGCGCCGAGCATGGAGCGTTGTCGGTGGCGCGCCCTCCACGCTGGCTGGTTGGCCATGGCGGTCAGCTCTCAGGTGGAGCTTGAACCCGGGAGAGTACCCAGACATTGGTGTCTCCCTGGCGCTCGACGGTAACTGTGGTCACAAGCGCGCGAATGAGTGAGAGTCCGCGTCCGGATTCCATGTCGTCCACAGGCAAACCTGCTGGCGGGAGCTGTGTATGGGAGACCGCATCTATTTCCGAGATTCTGGCCTCCAGCACTGAAGCTGAGACAGTCAGCTCGACGCCGAGCTGGAGTTCGCGCCCAGCCAGGGCAACCCCGTGCTGGACCACGTTCGATGCCGCTTCGATCACCGCCGTGGTGAACGCCATCTGGTCCATGGCCGGCACAAAACTCGCATCATCCCACAAGCCGTCCAGCTCAGTGTGAAGCGCCTCAATGGCATCAGCCGTGGCACCGTCCCGGAAACAGCGCCGAGCGAGAATCTCAGTCATGGGAAAACGCTTCTTCCGCGGTGGGATGTGGGGTCAGCACCCGGTTCATGCTGGTTAGTTCAAGGACCATAAGGACCTGCGGTTGGACGCAGGCGATCCGCAGATCGCCACCGGCCTGGCGGGCGAGTTTCAGGCAACCGATCAGGGCTCCCAGCCCCGAGGAGTCCATGAAACTCGTTTCGGCGAGATTGACGACAATGCGTTTGTACCCGGCGGATACGGCCTCCTGGACCACCTCACGCAACTTCGGCGCCGCCACCATGTTCAGGCGGCCGTTGCCGGCCACCTCGGTGTAGTCGGTTTTATGCTCTGTGCTGAACTGCATCTGTGCCCGTCCTTTCCTGGGGGGTAAATCCCTTGTATCTGACTGCTGTGATCAACACGCTCAATATCACCAGGTCGAAACTGACCCACGCCACATTTACTGCGGTCCCGATGGGCTCGTTCAGCCCGGCGATGAGCCGGAGCGACCCGACCACGAGGGCGAAAAGCAACAAGCCCATCACTATCAGCTGGGGCCGAATCAAGCTCCAACTGGGCCCGCCCGTTTGCCGTTCCTTGGGGGTCACCGCGAAATTGAGGGGGCGCCCGAACCACACATTGCGCGCCGCGGTGGTGCACGCGGTGATCCAGGTCGGGAATAGCGCGAGACTGTACTGCTGGCCGCGCCAGGTACTGATACCGCGCCCGGCCACGGTGAACAGGAGTTGGTTGACCACCATGAATGGTATGAATCGCACAAAGAAATCGGTGCTGATGCTTTGGACAGGCAGGATGCCGAGCGTGAGATAGATGATCGGGGCGGCGAAGTAGATTACGGCGGCGAAGCCCGCCAAGTAGCTCCACATGGTCGCGAAGTACATGAGTCTTTGGCTTAGGCGCATGCCTTTCTGGAGCAGCGGATTCTCCCGCAGCATCACCTGAACGGTGCCCTGGGCCCAGCGTAGCCGCTGGGTCAGCATTGTATTGAGGTCCTCCGGCGCCAGTCCGTAAGCCAGGATTTCGTGGTGGTAGACGCTCCTCCAGCCCATCGCATGCATCCGCATGGAGGTTGCCATGTCCTCGGTGACCGAAATAGTGGCCAGCGGCATGATCGGCTGTGCTTCGGTATCGCGCTCAACCGAAATTGCATCCAATACGGCTTGAACGGATTCCAGTGCTCCCAGCGGTGACCAGTCGCGGTGGGACATTCGCCCGATGGCATCATCCAGTTCGGGTTCCGGGACGGTAAACCCTTCTGCATCGGTAAGGTTCATGGCGGAAATTTCCGCTAGGTCTGCCTGGAGTGCGGAAAAATCGGACTCGACCAGGGACTGCACCGCATCGTTCACGCTCCCTCGCACGCGGTAGGTGATGTCGCTGAGGGAGGCGCCAGCTTTGAGTTCGGAGCGGGCTGTGTCCATCGCCGCCTGTACCTGGTCGAGCAGGCCTGCGACCAAGGGATCTTTTGCCTCCGTGGAGTGTCTGGCTTTGCGGATCGCCTTCCGTGAAGCTTTGAGGGCCTTGCGGATACCGCGTTCAACCTCACGCACATAGCCGACCAGCCCCAACTGCATCAGCGCTTCCCGGCGCAGGAGTGCGTTCGACCCGCAGAAGAACGCTGCATTCCAGCCATCCTTACCTTGCTGGATCGGACCGTAGAACAGGGGTGCCTGGCTGCCGAGCGGGTCGGATTCCGGAACGTTAATGAAGTATTGGGGTGTCTGGATGAGGCTCACGCGCCGGTCGGAGAAATATCCGAGGGTGTTGGTGAGTATCTGAGGTTCGGGAACCTGGTCGGCGTCGAGGATCAGCAGGAACTCGCCTTGGGTCACCATGAGGGCGTTGTTGAGGTTGCCAGCCTTGGCATGCCGGGGCCTGTTTTCCCACTCCGAACTGCGGGTGAGATAACCGATTCCATGTTCGTGCGCGAGGTCTCGAATCTGGGAGCGGGCGCCGTCGTCCAGAATCCAGGTGCTGTGTGGGTGGGTGATCGCCTTGGCGGCGAGCGCGGTGGCGAGGACCATTTCCGCGGGCTCGTTGTAGGTTGTAATAAACACGTCGACGGTTGCGTCGGTAGGGACCGGGCCGGGGCTGCGCTTCCTGATGCGCCACACGGTCAGCCCGAAAAGTGAAACGTCAATCAGGCTGTACGTCTCCGCGACAACAAGCGGAACGGCAATCCACCAGGCAGCCCAGTTGAGGGATTCCAGCCACCGCCAGGCGATGTAGTTCACGCCGAGGATGACCGTCAGTACAACGAGCACCCGCACCATGAACTGGTTCATGGCCTGCCAGCCGCCAGGTGTTTGAGGATAACGACCGTGACGTCGTCGGAAATTGCGGGGTCATCGGCCAGGTCGAGCAGCCGCTGGCACGCATCGTCGGGTGTGGAACTGGCCTGGATCACTGAAGTCATGGCGTCGGTGAATGCCTCGACAGTCTCATAGATATCCAGTAGTCCGTCGCTAATGACGGCAAGGTAATCTCCCGGGTCCAGCCGGACGCTTCCGGTGGACCATTGCCCGTCGGTCCAGGCGCCCAGCGGCGGTCCGCCCGAACCCAGCCGGGTGCAGGTGCCGTTAGCTGAGACTTTCAGGGCGAGGCCGTGCCCGGCGTCGACATACTCGAGGACATCCGTCGCGGTATCTAGCCGTCCATGGAAGAGGGTGACAAAGGAGGCAGCTTTCTCCAAATCCACTTCCAGAGCACGAGCGGCATTGGCGAACGCATCCGGCAGCGAGGGCTGCTCGGAGGCCGAACGCATCACGGCGCGTACGGTTGCGGCTATCAGGGCTGCACCCATTCCCTTGCCCATGGCATCGGCCACGGTCAGATGGAGACCGTTCGCCGTGCTGTACCAATCGTAAAAATCGCCGCCGACGCTGCGTGAAGGCCGGAAGCGCCCGGCAAGGTCGTAGTTATCGACGCGCGGCGTCCCGATGGGGAGCAGGCTGTGCTGCACGGTGCTCGCGCGGCGCTGTTCATCCGCGTTGGCTTCGTCCTGCGCTGCGCGGCTGCGTTGACGGCGGAAGAGCGAATTGATGCGGGCCACCAGTTCGCGCGGGCTGAAGGGTTTGCTGATGTAGTCGTCTGCTCCGGTTTCCAAGCCGGTGAGCCGCTCGATCTCGTCGGTTCGGGCGGTGATCATCAGAATGTGTGCGTCGGAATAGGTGCGCACTTCCCTGCAGACGTCAACTCCATCTCCATCGGGGAGGTTGAGGTCGAGGGTTATCAGATCAGCGCCGAATCGCGCGGCAGCCAAACCTTCGCGTGCGGTTCCCGCCTCGGTGACTTCGAAACCCTGCATAGTGAGGATCTGCACCAGAAGGCTACGAATGTCGGGGTCATCCTCGATCACGAGCGCGCGGCGTTGTTCGGGGAGGGCTGTCATAGCTTCATTAAACGGCACGGAAAGGATTTCAGGTGCATCAAGCAGCAGACTGAGTGTTGGAAGCGGCGCAGGTGGAGCAGCCGCTACGTCGGCTAGCGCAACGCCCGTGCGTTGACGGCGAGATAGAGATGCACCCGGTCCGCGGTGATGGCCGGGTCGAAACCAGTGAGATCCACAATGTGTTGAAGTCGGTAACGCACCGTGTTTCGGTGCAGGCCCAACTCATCTGCCACCGCTGCGACTGAACCGTTCAGTGACAGGAAGCTCGTCAGGGTTCGGATGAGTTGGGCGTCGTGGGTGCGGTCAAAGGCTACTAGCGGCCCGAGGGTCTCCTCCGCGAGATCGAGCAGTGGGACATCGTCGCTGACCATCAGCAGTGAGGTCAGGCTCAACCGGTCCGGATGATTCACGGGCTTACCGCGGTTCAGCGCTTCGCGTGCCTCGTAATAGCTCCACCGCAGTCCGCTGGGGTGCGCGTAGGCGCCGCCGTACGCGACCCTCGCGGTGAATCCGGCCCCGTGCAGGAATTCAGCCAGCGCGCCAGCCGTGGCACCGCCGTCGGACTCCGGTGTCACGAACAGCAGCCGGCCATCGACCAGTGCGGTGGCTGCAGTGTCGAATGCGGACGGAGCTGGCAGGGTAGCCAGCGCGCGACGTTGGCCACTGGCCACGTCGACCATGAGGACCGACTGCTTCGTTTCGGCATTGATGCCAGCCGAGGCGAGACGTGCCACCGCGTTCGGCCCGGCAAGCGAGCCGCTCACCACGTCCGCCAGTAATTGGCCGACCACCATCCGGTCGCTGCTGCGGCGGCGGGCCTGATTGCTCAGCTCAACACTGATCAGGCTCTGCGCATAGTCCACGATCTCGGCCGCATGGTACGGCTCGGAGATCGCCAAAGTGCACCGGTCCTGTAACCCTGTGGCTACCGGAAAGCGTTGCCATAGCCGCTGTTCTAGGTGGTCTGCCGGTCGCGTAGCTGCGGCGACTTGCGCGCCGTACTGTGAAAGTTCGACGTCGGCGCCGAGAATGCGGGAGAGCTCCTGCAGGAGTTGGGAGAGACCACGCCCTGAGAGCAGGGCGGCAGCGAGGAGTCCATGGTTGCGCAGAAGGCTTTCCAGCCGTGCCAAATGCTCGGCGGAGAGTGCGTCGGCAACCAGTTTGCCAATAGCAATGAACGGGGTTTCATACGGCACCTCGAACACTGGAAGGCCCAGCGTATCGGCCTTCCGCAACAGGGCTGGAGGTACCTGGTCGTGCCCGAGCCCAAGGCCGAAGCCGATAGCGACGGCTCCAGCTTCATGAACCCGTGCTGCGAAGCGACGTTGCACCACCGCCGTCGTGTGGCGGACGCCTGTGGTGAGCACCATCTCGCCGCCAGTGAGGAAGGGATGTGGGTCTTCGACCTCGGTGACGGCAACCCACCCTACGGGGACGTCTGGAACCGGAGCGGAGCCAACGTTCGCCAGACCCAGCCCGGGGCTGGCAAGTAGTGTGGGAAGGCTGATGGGCATGGTCCAACTATAGGGGCTACGTCTTGGTCGCATGCATGATGGATGGCGGATTTATTGTGCACTCGGCCCTAGCCGTCCGGGCGCGGGAAGGCATAGTCTTCGACGCAGAATTCACACCCGCACCCAAAGGAAAAATGTCATGGCTCAAACCCTGCAAAATTTCATCAACGGCACCTTTGTAGACGTCCTCGGAACTGAGGTGCTCGATATCGTGCACCCGTCGACCGGTGACGTGGTGGCATCGGCCCCGGTGTCCAGCCCTGCGGACGTGGAGGCAGCGATGGCTGCTGCCGCAGCAGCGTTCCGTAGCTGGCGGCGTACCACTCCGGCACAGCGGCAGCGGGCACTCTTGGCGCTCGCCGACGCGGTGGAGGCCAATAGTAGTGAACTAGTCGAAGCCCAGCACCGCAATACCGGCCAGGTCCGCTCGATGATTGCCGATGAGGAAGTCGCAGCGGGAGCTGACCAGCTGCGTTTCTTCGCCGGCGCCGCCAGAGTGCTTGAGGGCAAGTCCGCTGGAGAGTATGTGGAGGGCCATACGTCCTTCATCCGGCGCGAACCGGTCGGCGTGGTCGCCCAGGTGACCCCATGGAACTACCCATTTTTGATGGCCATCTGGAAAATCGGGCCAGCCCTTGCTGCCGGTAATACCGTAGTTCTCAAACCCAGTGACACCACACCGGAATCTACCCTTGTCCTCGCAGGCCTGAGCCGCGGGATCCTTCCGGACGGCGTGCTCAACGTCGTTCTCGGCACAGCGGCAACAGGCGCTGCCATGGTGGAGCACCCTGTTCCGGCGATGGTATCCATCACCGGTTCGGTCCGCGCTGGTATCGCGGTGGCTACCGGCGCTGCGCGGACGGTCAAACGGGCGCACCTTGAACTCGGAGGCAAAGCGCCAGCGATCGTTTTCGCGGATGCCCAACTGGACCGCACCGCGGAGGCTCTCGCCGGGTTCGCGTTCTTCAATGCGGGCCAGGACTGCACGGCAGTCACCCGCGTGTTGGTGCAGGAAGCAGCATACGAGGAGTTGCTCGACGCGCTGGTGACGCACACCGCGAAGCTCCGCACCGGTAGCGCCAACGACGCTGAGAACTACTTCGGACCGCTGAACAATATCAACCATTTCAACGCCGTCAACGCGGTCATCGATGCACTGCCGGCGCACTGCGCGATAGCGACGGGCGGGAAGCGGGCCGGGGAGAAGGGGTATTTCTTCGAACCGACTATTGTGACGGGAGCCCGCCAGTCGGACGATATTGTGCAACGGGAAACGTTCGGTCCCGTCCTCACTGTGCAGACCTTTAGCACCGAGGAGGAAGCAGTGGAGATGGCCAACGACGTCGACTATGCGCTGGCCTCGAGTGTCTGGACCTCCGATCACGGCACCGCGATGCGCGTATCGCGCGACCTGGACTTCGGTGCGGTGTGGATCAACACGCATATCCTGCTGACGGCTGAAATGCCGCATGGAGGCTTCAAGAGTTCCGGGTATGGCAAGGACCTCTCGCTGTATGGAGTCGAGGATTACACCCGGATCAAGCACGTGATGAGCGCGCTGGACGCTTAGGAAGGACAACCCATGACTACTGAATCAACTCTGGGCAGCACATTGATGCAGACACCAGGCACGGACTTTAGGCTCGAACAACGACGGCGCATGCAGGGAGAGTTTCCCGGCCCGCGCTCACAGGAGCTGGACCGCCGTCGTTCCGCCGTGATCGCTAAAGCTGTGGCCTCCGCAGTGCCGGTCTATGTCGCTGATGCGGACGGGGCGATCATCCGCGACGTAGATGGCAACTCGTTCGTCGACCTCGCCGCCGGAATCGCCGTAACCAGTGTGGGAGCCTCGCACCCGGCCGTCGTCGGCGCGGTGCGCGAGCAGGTGGGGCATTTCACCCACACCTGTTTCATGGTCACTCCCTACGAAGGCTATATAGAGCTTGCCGAGAGGCTTGCCCAGCTGACTCCCGGAGATTTCGCCAAGCGCACCGTGCTCTTCAACTCCGGAGCGGAGGCTGTGGAAAACGCGGTGAAAGTGGCACGCATGGCGACCGGACGCGGCGCCGTCGTCGCTTTCGACCATGCCTACCATGGGCGTACAAACCTCACCATGGCGCTGACGGCCAAAGCGATGCCGTACAAAGCCGGTCCGGCAGGTGGATTCGGGCCGTTCGCGCCGGAGGTGTACCGGGTGCCGATGAGCTATCCGTTCCGCGAGGAAAACCCGGCCATCACCGGAGCGGAAGCAGCTCAGCGCGCCATAGCGATGATCGAAAAGCAGATCGGCGCCGAATCGGTCGCCGCGATCATCATCGAGCCGATCCAGGGCGAGGGTGGTTTTATTGTTCCGGCGGAAGGATTTCTGCCCGCCTTGGCGCAGTGGGCCGCCTCGCGGGGGGTGGTGTTCATTGCGGACGAAGTGCAGTCCGGTTTCTGCCGCACCGGGGACTGGTTCGCCGTGAACCACGAGGGCGTGGTCCCGGATATTGTCACTATGGCGAAGGGCATCGCCGGCGGCATGCCGCTCTCCGCTATTACTGGTCGGGCTGAACTGCTCGACGCCGTTCACCCCGGCGGGCTGGGCGGGACCTACGGCGGGAATCCGGTTGCATGTGCTGCCGCACTGGCGGCGATCGACGTGATGGAATCGCAGGATCTAGCCGCCCGCGCGCGCGGCATTGAAGCCTGTGTCCGGGCCGGGCTGGCCGACGTCGAGCAGGAATTGGCTGGGCAAGGAATCGTCGGCGAGGTGCGAGGGCGCGGCGCCATGCTCGCCATCGAGTTCGTGAAACCGGGCACGACCGATCCCAACCCGCAGGCCGCCGCGCGGGTTGCAGCTGAATGCCTGCGCCAAGGCGTGATCATCCTGACCTGCGGAACGTACGGGAATGTGGTGCGGTTGCTGCCGCCGCTTGTCATCGAGGAAACGCTGCTGACCGACGCCGTGNNGTCAGTGGCAGACGACGTGCCGCGGCGCCGAAGAAGATGAGCGGAACAGCAGTGACCGCGCCGGAGGCCGCCATGATCCAGAAATGGGCAGGGCCTTCGGTGAGGAGTGTCCCGCCACCGGAGGTGTTGAGCCAGAGCATCACGGCCAGCCCGATTGGCGCCAGAAGCGCAGTTTCGATGCTGAGGCTCGATACCGCGTCCACCCGCACTCCGACGTTCTTCTTGACGAACCCGTACAGGCCGAATGACAGGGCGAGAGTCAGTGCAATCCAGGGGATCGAGCCGTAACCTACCGCCAGGACCAGGACGGCGACAGCTCCGCAGCCGATGGCTGCCCACTGCAGCGGCCGGAGCTTTTCGTGCAGCACCAGCACCCCGAGCAGAACGGAGACGATGGGGTTGATGAAATAGCCGAGGGCGGCTTCGATCGCGTGGCCGGTGGTCACCCCGTAGGCATAGACGAACCAGTTGACGCCTATCAGCGCAGCCGCGACGGCAAGCGTTCCGACGATCCGCGGTGAGCTCACAGCGACGATCAGCCGTGGCCACGATTTCATGGCTGAGACCAGCACTGCGCAGAACAACAACGACCACACCACGCGGTTCGCCACGATCTCCAGGGCGCTAGCCGGCAGCAGGATCATGAAGTACAGCGGCAATAACCCCCATAAGCCGTAGGCGCCGGTCCCAAAAAATATCCCGAGGGAGGTTTCACTCCGGAAAGTACGATCCCGTGTTCTTGCGCCGATACTCACTCGCACAGCAACCGGATCCCGGTTGCTTTTATTCCCGAATATTCCTGCAGCGAGCCTCCCAATGAGATCCACGCCATAGCTTTTCCCGCCAACAGGGCGGGCCACTTAGAATGGGACATTGTGCGGCGCTCCAGTGGCTGCACTCTGACGTCTCCGCAGGAGCACACCCACCAGGGAAGAAGGCTTATCAGTGTCTACCTCGACGACTCCGCGTCCGTTGCGGGTTGCGATCGTTGGTGCCGGTCCTGCAGGCGTTTACGCGGCGGATATCCTGACGAAATCCCAGGGAGTGCAGGGCGGCGATTTCACCGTAAGTATCGACCTGTTCGACCGTTACCCTGCGCCGTACGGCCTCATCCGGTATGGTGTCGCGCCCGACCATCCGCGCATCAAGGGAATCGTTGGCGCTCTGCACAAGGTATTGGACCGTGGAGATATCCGGTTCCTGGGGAACGTGGAGTATGGGCGCGATCTCACTCTCGCGGACCTGCGCAGGCACTACGATGCCGTGATCTTCGCAACGGGGGCAATCCGGGATGCGGGCTTGGACATCCCTGGTATCGGGTTTGAGGGGTCCTTCGGTGGCGCGGACTTCGTGTCCTGGTATGACGGGCATCCCGACGTCGCGCGCGAATGGCCGCTGGATGCCAGCCAGATTGCGGTGGTCGGCAACGGGAATGTTGCCCTTGACGTTGCCCGGATGCTCTCGAAGCACGCAGAGGACCTCCTTGCGACGGAGATCCCCGAGAACGTGTATGAGGGATTGAAGCAGTCGCCGGTGACGGATGTGCACGTATTCGGACGCCGTGGACCGGCGCAGGTGAAATTCACGCCGCTGGAACTGCGCGAGCTATCGCATTCGCGCGATGTGGATATTGTCCTGTACCCGGAAGACTTCGATTTCGATGCGGCTTCCGAAGCGCAGATCGCCTCGAATAACCAGACCAAGACGATGGTCAAAACGTTGACGAACTGGCTGGTGGAGCATGAACCGGGCAATGCCAGCCGTCGGCTTCACCTCCACTTCCTGCATAGTCCCGTGGAGATCCTGGACTCGCCAGAGGCTCCCGGCAAAGTCGCTGGCATCCGGTTCGAGCGTACAGAGCTGACCGGCGATGGGGCTGTACGCGGTACCGGAGAGTTTGTCGACTACCCCGTGCAGGCTGTGTACCGGGCGGTTGGGTACTTTGGCTCAGAACTACCTGATATTGCCTTCGATGAGGCGCGCGGGGTCATCCCTAACGCGGGCGGACGCATCGTCGAGGCAGGTGGGGCTCCGGTTCCCGGACTGTACTGCACCGGCTGGATAAAGCGCGGTCCGGTGGGACTGATCGGCCATACGAAAGGCGACGCGCTGGAGACCATCGGATTCCTGCTGGAGGACAGGCTCAATTTGCCAGGCGCGCAGGAACCCTCCGAAGCGGCGGTGACGGACCTGCTGGAGCAGCGGTCGGTGGAATACACGACCTGGGAGGGGTGGCTGAAGCTGGATGCCCACGAACTTCAGCTGGGCGCGGATTTCGCCTCCTCCGATCCAACCCATACCGGCCTTGTTCGCGAGCGCATCAAGGTCGTCCCGAGGGCAGACATGGTGGCCGTATCGCGCGGAGAGTGACCTCGGCTATGCTTTGATTCATCCTCCTTGGGAATCCTTGGCGGATCCTTCTGAAGCGGAGCGTCTATGTCGCCGTCCCGACTGCCCGCATCCGGAGAACTTATGTCCCGGATGGTTCAGCAGCGTGCATTTGCTGCGCATGAAAGCCTCGAGGATAAGCGCGAGAACCTAGACCGGAACCTGCGAACTGTGGTCCGTGATTCCTGGTTGAGATCCCTGCAGCACCTTCCTGATCCTGCTGGCGCGCGCGCACGGCTCTCCTACTCCGATGCGGACCTAGAGGCGTACCGCCGCAGCCACCCGCTGGCCGCTGTCATGCCGGTCATCCAGAAACTGCTCGTCCAACCCAGTATGGACAGTGGGCTCCTAGTGGCGGTGGGGGATGAAAACGGTCGCCTGCTCTGGGTCGACGGGGACCGCTCGTTGCGCAGGCGCGCCGAGGGAATGCTCTTCGTTGCTGGGGCTGACTGGTCGGAATCGATCGCTGGAACCAGTGCGCCGGGGACAGCCCTGGTCCTGGGAGAAAGCGTCCAGATTGCCGGAGCGGAACACTTCAATCCGCAGGTGCATCCGTGGAGCTGCACTGCGGTACCGCTCCATGATCCCGACTCCGGAACAGTTCTGGGGGTCGTGGATATCACGGGGGGTGCCGAAGCGGTGGCAGTCCATACGCTGTCCCTGGTCGAAGCAACGGTAGCCGCAGCCGAAGCGCAGCTTAGTGTCCACCGGCTCCGCAGCCGGATACCGAAAAACAGCCGCAGCAGCGTGAACGGGGCCGCGCGCACGGAGCTCTACCGGGATACCCTGCAGGTCCTCGGCGTGGACCATGGGCGGGTCAACGTGAACGGGCACTCCATCGACCTCACAGTTCGTCACGCAGAGCTCCTGCTGCTTCTCGCGCTGAACCCGGACGGCCTCAGCGCCGAGCAGCTCGCGGCGATGGCGTACCCGGAAGAGGCGTCCGTGACGACGGTACGAGCGGAGATGCTCCGGCTTCGGAAAGTGCTTGCGCAGAACGGCGGCTCGCTGGTGCCGCGCTCGCGGCCCTACCGGCTTCCAAAGGAGCTGGTTGTCGACGCTGTCCAGGTGCTGAACTATCTTGAACGCGGCGCCCATCGGATGGCACTAGGAATCTACCGCGGGCCGGTCCTTCCCCGGTCGCAAGCTCCCGCCATTGTTCGGCTGCGCAATGAAATCAGTACGCTGCTCCGTGACGCGGTGATGAATGATGCCGCACCGGACGCGCTGTTGAAATATCTCCAACTCCCGGAAGCGGAGTTCGATTCCGAAGCCTGGCGCCTGGCTCTGAAGGTGCTTCCTCCCCGGTCGCCGAAGCGGGCCTATGCGGTGGCGCACGTCGAATGGCTTGACGAGGAGCTCGGGGCGGGCTGAACGTGACCGGCGCCACAATAATGCAACGTGAATGCAACGAAGGCGTGCCTAGCCTGAAAGCCATGGACGACGTCGTCCTGTGACTTGAAGGAGTTGAACGCATGTCTGTATACGCTCAGCCTGGCCACGAGGGATCAAAGGTCAGTTTCAAACCGCGCTACGAGAACTGGATTGGTGGCGAATGGGTCGCCCCTATCAAGGGTCAATATTTCGAGAACATCTCCCCGGTCACGGGCAAGGCCTTCTGCGAGGTTGCCCGGGGAACCTCCGAGGACATCGATCTTGCGCTGGACGCAGCGCACAAGGCCGCACCGGGGTGGGGGAAGACCTCCGTCGCCGAGCGCGCCGCAGTCCTGAACAAGATTGCCGACCGTATCGACGCCAACCTCGAAATGCTGGCAGTCGCGGAAACCTGGGACAACGGCAAGCCGGTCCGCGAGACCCTTGCAGCGGACATTCCGCTCGCTGCGGACCACTTCCGGTACTTCGCCAGCGCAATCCGCGCTCAGGAAGGCCGCCTCTCCCAGCTCGACGACGATACGACGGCGTATCACTACCACGAGCCGCTCGGCGTGGTCGGGCAGATTATCCCGTGGAACTTCCCCATTCTGATGGCGACCTGGAAGCTGGCGCCTGCCATTGCCGCAGGCAACGCAGTAGTCCTTAAGCCGGCCGAGCAGACACCAAGTTCCATCCTTGTGCTGATGGAACTGCTCAGCGACATCCTGCCTCCTGGGGTCATCAACGTCGTCAACGGCTTCGGCGTCGAGGCGGGCAAGCCGCTGGCATCCTCGAAGCGGATCCGCAAGATCGCATTCACCGGTGAAACCACCACGGGTCGGCTGATTAGCCAGTACGCGAGCCAAAACCTTATCCCGGTCACGCTGGAACTGGGCGGGAAAAGCCCCAATATTTTCTTCGGTGACGTCGCGGACCAGAACGATGCTTTCTACGACAAGGCGCAGGAGGGCTTTGCCCTCTTTGCCTTCAACCAGGGTGAGGTCTGCACCTGCCCGTCCCGTGCCCTCGTGCAGGACTCCATTTACGACACGTTCATGTCCGACGCCGTGGCGCGGGTGGGCAAGATGATCCAGGGCAACCCACTCGACACCGACACCCAGGTGGGCGCCCAGGCCTCCAACGACCAGCTGGAGAAAATCCTCTCCTACATGGACATTGGCAAGCAGGAAGGCGCCAAGGTGCTGATTGGAGGTGAGCGGATGGCGCTCGACGGCGATCTCGCCGGAGGCTTCTACGTCAAACCGACCATTTTCGAGGGAACCAACTCCATGCGGGTCTTCCAGGAGGAAATCTTCGGTCCCGTAGTGTCCGTCACGAGGTTCTCCGACTACTCGGAAGCCATGGAAATCGCCAACGATACCCTCTATGGTCTCGGTGCCGGCGTGTGGTCCCGTAACGGGAACGTCGCCTACCGGGCTGGCCGTGAAATCCAAGCTGGGCGGGTGTGGGTGAACAACTACCACGCCTACCCGGCGGGGGCGGCGTTCGGCGGCTACAAGAGCTCGGGCATCGGCCGCGAGAACAACAAGCTCGCGCTGTCGCACTACCAGCAGACGAAGAACCTGCTCGTGTCGTACTCCGAGGAGCCGCTCGGCTTCTTCTAGCGGGGGCAGCGCGGGGCGGCAGGCGAGCTCGCCGCCCCGCGCGACCGGCGGCCGGCCGCGGCGCCTGGGCCCGGTCGGCCGTCGTACGCTCGCCCCACTCCGCGGCTGTCGCCGCACTGCGCACGAGGAGGTGCCGAGAATGCTGGATTCCGCTGTCACGCTCGAGAACGAGTCGCTCTCGCGGGTCGCGCTGAGCGACGAGGCTGTCGCACTCCTGCGCCGCCTGTGGGGGATGCACGGGCCCCTGATGTTCCACCAGTCGGGCGGGTGCTGCGATGGGTCGTCACCCATGTGCTTCCCTGCAGGCGACTTCCTGACCTCCGCGCAGGACGTGCTCCTCGGTCGCTTCGACATCGCGCCCGCGGGTGAGGAGCCGCAGGAGATCGAGTTCTGGATGAGCTCCGAGCAGTTCGCCTACTGGAGCCACACCCACCTGACGGTCGACGTAGTCCCCGGGCGCGGCAGCGGCTTCAGCGTCGAGGCGCCCGAGGGCGTGCGGTTCCTCATCCGCTCGCGGCTCATGGACACGGCGGCTCCGTTCGCCTGAACCTGCGGTCTCGGGCGGTCGCCGTCGGTGGCGGGCGGCAGACTGGGGGCGTGTTCATCGTCGTCGACCGCAGCCCTCGAGGGGGGATGCTCGTCACCGATGACCACGGAACGGCCGAGGTGCCCGCCGCCGAGCTCGCCGCGACCGCCGCCGCCCGCGAGCGCGAGTTCGCCGCCGCCCGCGCGGCCGCGCCCCACGCGCATCTGGCAATTGCCCACCTGCAGGCCAGGGCGCAGCTGGATGCAGGCGATGCGACCGCGGCGGCGTCCACACTGAAGGCCATGGCCGGTCACGACAGCCCGCGCCTGCTGGAACTCGAAGCCCGCCTGGCGCGCGATCGCCGGGACTGGCAAACCCTGCAGGATCTGCTGCCGCGGCTGCGCCGGGTCGGCATCATCGATTCGGCGCAGGCCGCAGCCGAGGAAGTCGACATCGCCTGCGCGCGCCTGGCTGACAGCGAGATACCCGATCTGTTGTGGCCCCAGCTGTCGCGGCGCCTGCGCCGCAGCGGCGAAGTGCGGCTCGCTTACGCCCTGGCACTGCGGCGAGCCGGGCGCCACGATGCGGCGCAGGACATCTTGGGCGAGCTGCTGCGCGAGGAGTGGCGCGCGCCTGCCCTGGATGCCTTTGGTCGTTACGCGGGGGACGATCCGCAACATCAACTGGCGGTCGCCGAAGCGTGGCTGGCGGCGCATCCCGATGACCCGGCCCTGCTGCTGGCACTGGGCCGGCTGGCCCGGCAGGCGCGGCTGTGGGCCAAGGCGCAGGCCTACTTCGACAGCAGCCTGCTGCTGGCACCGACTCCCCAGAGCCATCTGGAAGTGGCGCAGTTGCTGGAGGAAATCGGGCA
>DGBL01000040.1 GCA_002384315.1 Micrococcaceae bacterium UBA4005
GAGCGTGCTATCCCAGGTTTCAGTGAAGCTTTCGCCCGGGTGTTTCCAGCGCTGTGCGCCATGGAGGCACTCGATGTTCACCAGGGTATTGAACTAGCCATCCAGGCGACCCGGCGTGAGGTAACGCACCTGCATGCGCATTTCGGCAGCCTCGCCGCACGAACTGCGGCTATCGCCGCAGCGCTGACCGGCATTAGTTTCTCCTTCACCGCGCACGCCAAGGACCTCTTCCATGAATCGGTGGACCCCCACGTGTTGCGCTCGCTGATCGACGCGGCCTCCCACGTGGTGACCGTCAGCGATTTCAATGTCGGTTTCCTGCGCGCTCTTGCACCGGAGCTGGAGGGGAAGGTTCATCGCATCTATAACGGGCTGGAATTGGAGCGCTTCGCCTACAGCTCCCCCGGCCCTGTCCACCACCCGCTGCGGATCGCCGCGGTGGGGCGGCTGGTGGAAAAAAAGGGTTTTGCCCTGCTCATCGATGCGGTGCACTACCTGCGCAGCTCCGGGGTGCACACCGTGCTGCGGATTGCTGGCGGAGGCGAGCTCGAAGCGGAACTCGCAGAGCGGATCGTTGCCTACCAGCTGCAGGATTGCGTGAGGCTGCTCGGTCCGCGCACCCAGAATGAAGTCTCCGACCTGCTTGGCTGGGCTGATGTTTTCGCAGCACCATGCATCGTGGGTGCGGATGGTAATGCTGACGGACTGCCGACCGTCCTGCTCGAGGCGATGGCGTTGGGTGTACCCGTCGTTGCCAGCGACGTCACCGGTATTCCCGAAGTGGTCGGTACGTCGATCGGCGGAGAGGAAACCGGAATCCTGGTCCGCGCTGGCGATGTTGCCGATCTGGCCGCAGGCCTCCGCGCTGTCTCGAGCGCAGGGTTCGACCGGCGCCGGATAAGCCGGGCAGCCCGCAGCCTCATCGAACAGCGGTTCGATTCCACCGTTCAATCCGCACAGCTACGCTCGCTGCAGGAAATGGTGGGGGCGCCGGCAACCGCACTGCAGGTGGCGGCCATATGAGCGCCCTGGCCCCTACCTCAGCTCAGCGCCCGGTTGCCGCCCCGAGGGGCAACGGGCACCGCCGCCCGCGCGTCGCGTATCTTTGCGTGGACCCTGGAGTTCCCGTGTTCGGCACGAAGGGCGCCTCCGTGCATATTCAGGAAATCATCCGGGGTTGGCGGAATCGTGGCGCGGAGGTCACCATCTTCTGTACTCGGGCCGGCGACCACGTGCCGGAGGATCTGACTGATATTCGTGTCATTGAACGCCGGCTCGCGAAGAAACCGGCAGCGGAACGGGAAAAAGCCCAAGCCGACGCCGCCGCCTACCTCGCTGAACTCGTCATCGCCGAGGGTGCCGAGGCGGTCTATGAGCGGTATTCCCTCTTCAGCGACGCGCTCGCACGAGTTACCGCGGCGCTTTCGATTCCCGGCTTTCTGGAAGTAAACGCACCCCTGATCGACGAACAGCGGACCCACCGCGAACTGCACGATGAACAGGCAGCGGAGGCTTTCCTGCGCGCCCAGGTAGACGCAGCAGCCACGGTCGCCTGCGTCTCCAGACCAGTTGCCCAATGGGTCCGTGCCCGCTGCGCCACCGATCACGCGGACAAGGTGATCGTCACACCCAACGGAGTCAATACTGACCGCATCACCCCGGCAGCCGAAGCAGCGGGACCGCCCATTGTGGTGTTCGTCGGCACCCTGAAGCCCTGGCATGGGGTTCACACCCTAATCCAGGCTCGCGCCCTCGCTGCGGTCCAGTGGAGGTTGAAAATTGTCGGCGACGGTCCGCAGGCGCCCGAATTGCGGGAATTGGCTGCACGGTTGGGCGTGCCGGTTGACTTTACCGGGGCCATTGCCCCGTCCGATATTCCGGCCGCCCTGGCTGGCTGCGCCCTCGCTGCTGCACCATACCCGCTGGCGCTGCAGGAAACCGATCAATACTTTTCCCCCCTCAAAATCTACGAATACGGTGCAGCAGGCCTGCCGGTCGTCGCGTCCCGGGTCGGCCAGATCCCGGATATCGTCGAACACGGCGTGACCGGGCTGTTGGTTGAACCCTCGAATCCAAGCGCGTTGGCTGCGGCGCTCGACGAGCTGGCGCAGGCACCGCAGGCGCGCGCTCTCATGGCTGAACAGGCCCGTCGCCGTGCGGTCGAGCGTCACGGCTGGGACCGGGTGCTTGGGCTGATCACGGCGGGGGCCGGGTTATGAACGGAATCCAGGAACGACCGCTCAAACGCACGCTCAGGCTGGTCAGACCCCATCTGGGCGGGAACACGTGGCTCATGTCCGGCGGCGTGAGCGCGTTACTGTTCGAAGTTGTCTTCCGCGTCCTCGAACCGTGGCCGGTCAAATTCGTGATCGACGCCGTCAGTCGAAGCCTGGGCGCCCACGTTGCCGGAACCGGGCCTTCGGCGGGACCCGGCCTGCTACTGGCCTGTGCGGGCGGGATAGTGCTCATTACCGGGCTGCGCGCGCTGAGCAACTATTTTGCGACCGTTGCGTTCGCGCTCGCCGGATCCCGGGTTGCCACGGCACTGCGGGCACGCGTCTTCGACCATGTGCAGTCGCTGTCGATGAGGTACCACTCCTCCGCCCGCACCGGGGATACCGTGCAGCGCCTGGTCGGGGATGTGGGGCGTCTTCAGGAGGTTGCGGTCAGCGCAGGGCTGCCGCTGCTTGCAAATTGTGTGACCCTCCTGGCGATGGCCGCAGTGATGTTCGTGCTTGATCCGCTGCTGGCCGTCGTAGTCGTCGTGGCGTGCGCCTGGTTTGTCTGGCTTTCCCGCGCGAGCACCGGAAAGATTACGATCGCCGCGCGCCGGACCCGCAAAGGTGAAGGGTCGCTGGCGAATACTGCCCAGGAGAGCCTCGGAGCGATCCGGGTAGTCCAAACCTACGGACTGGAGGGAGCGCTCGCCCGGCGCTTCGGCAACAGCAACGCGAAAACGCTCAAGGACGGGGTCCAGTCCCGGCGCCTCGCCGCCGCCCTCGAACGCCGCACCGACGTCATTGTCGGCGTCGCAACGGCCGCGGTTCTTGCGGGCGGCGGCTGGCGGGTTGTACAGGGAGCCATAACACCCGGGGATCTGGTGCTGTTTCTGATGTACCTGAAAACCGCCATGAAACCCTTGCGGGACCTCGCCAAATTCACCGGCCGGATCGCACGGGCTGCCGCCTCCGGCGAACGCGTGGCTGAACTCCTGGAAGAACAGGTGGATATTGCCGACGCCGCGGATGCACGACCGCTTGGCAAAGTCTGGGGGGACGTCGAGTTCCAGGCAGTCACCGCCCGTTACGGTGAGGGCCCGCCTGTCCTACGAAACTTGAACCTGGCCATCACCGGCGGCAGCAGCACGGCGATCGTCGGCCCATCGGGCTCCGGAAAATCGACCCTGGTATCACTTCTGGTACGCATGATGGATCCGGTGGAAGGCTCGGTCCATATCGACGGCATCGACCTGCGCACGGCCACTCTCGCTTCGGTCCGCTCGGCGGTGAGCCTAGTTCTGCAGGATGCGGTCCTGTTCAGCGGAACCATTCGGGAGAATATCCGGTACGGGAGGTTGGATGCCTCCGACGCTGAAGTGGAACAGGCCGCCAGACTAGCCAACGCGCACGGGTTCATCAGTGCCGCTGCCCTGGGCTATGAGACACCAGTCGGCGAGCGCGGCGGGACGCTCTCCGGCGGGCAACGGCAACGAATCGCCATCGCGCGGGCACTACTGCGCAACTCGCCCCTGGTCATTCTTGACGAAGTCACCACCGGACTGGACCACGCGTCACGCACCGAGGTCTTGGCCGGGCTTGAAGCACTGACCAGGCACCGGACCACCATATCGATTACCCACGAGGCATCCGTAGCCATGGCCAGCGACCGCGTCGTCTGGCTGGAGGCAGGCACGGTGCTGCTGGACGGCACACCCACCGAGCTCATGGAACACCCCGTATTCGCGACGTGGGTCGCGCAGCAGCGCGCCAACGCGGCCCGCTCGGCGCGCGCCAGCCGGCCCGA
>DGBL01000071.1 GCA_002384315.1 Micrococcaceae bacterium UBA4005
CGTCGCCGCCCTGCGGCTTGCCGGCGAGCGGGCCTGGCACGAGGTATGCCTAACCGTGGTTCCGCAGGCTGTGGTGCTGGACGGGAACCATGACTGGCTTTCGCGAGACAGACAGGGCGAACTGTTCGGCGCTCAGGCGGCCCCGTGCTCGACCGGTGGGTGCACAGCACCAGTTACTACCCGCATCAAGGCGGACTTGCAGTGCCTGAGTGTCGCCGCGGCCAGCGTACTTGCAAAAGTCGAACGGGATCAGCTGATGAATGACCTCGCAGGCGGCTACCCGCCCTACGGATGGCAGGTCAACAAGGGGTATGGGACGGCCGGGCACCGGGCGGCGATCGACGCCCACGGTGCCACCGCGGAGCACCGGCGGTCCTGGCGGCTTGGTAGCCTCGAGCGGATAAACGTCGAACGGATGGACGTCGCCGAACGGCTAGGTGGGGGATGATGGACTTATGAGTGCCGAAGATCTCGAAAACTATGAAACCGACATGGAACTCCAGTTGTATCGGGAGTATCGGGATGTCGTCGGTCTTTTCAGTTATGTCGTGGAAACCGAGCGACGCTTCTATCTGGCCAACCATGTCGACCTGCAAGCCCGGTCCGCAGACGGCGAAGTTTACTTCGATCTGACGTTGCAGGACGCCTGGGTCTGGGATGTATACCGCTCCGCGCGGTTCGTCAAAAACGTCCGNNACGGCAGGGCGGGTTCGCCGACGGGTCATAAGTAGCGCAGTTATAAACATAGCCGCCCGAGCCGCCGCCAGCAGGACACCTTGATGGGACTCTGGTCCCGGAGGTGAGGTCCACATGTTGGCCAAGGACAAGCTGGGCGCGCGCGGGGAAGCTTTTGCGGCGAGGTATCTGGAACAGGCCGGGTTGCGGATCGTCGACCGGAACTGGCGGTGTCCGAGTGGGGAAATCGATCTGGTCGCGGTCGAGGGAACCACTCTGGTCATAGTCGAGGTGAAGACGAGGAGTTCCGAAAATTTCGGGCACCCGCTGGAAGCGATCACGACGGCGAAACTGGAGCGGCTCTATCTGCTCGCATCGCGATGGGCGCGGGCCCACCGACTGCGGTTCTCCGGTCTGCGGGTGGACGCGGTCTCGATTCTCGACGACGGCTCAGGGCGTCCTGTCATCGAGCATCTGCGCGGTGTGCTCTGATGGCGCTCGGGCGTACTTATGCCGTGTCCCTCGTGGGCCTGAACGGGCACATGGTGGAGGTCGAAGCCGACATTGGCCAGACGCTGCCGGCGTTTGTGCTTCTGGGTCTGCCGGACGCCTCCCTCAATGAGGCGAAAGACCGGATACGCGCAGCGGCGCGCAATGCAGGAATACCGCTCAGTCGACGCAAACTGACGGTCAACCTTGTTCCGGCGTCGCTTCCCAAACGCGGCTCCGCGTTCGACCTGGCGATTGTGATGGCAGCGCTTGCCGCCGCCGGAGACGTCCGCGGGGCGCGGGATACGGTATTTCTCGCCGAGTTGGGCCTCGACGGTAAACTGCGACCCGTGCGCGGGATACTGCCCTCGGTCATGGCTGCGGTCGGCGCCGGGCACCGGCGGATTGTCGTTGCGCTGGCGAACCAGGCGGAAGCGGAACTCGTTCCCACTGCTGAGGTGCGTGCTTTTTCCTCCCTGGCTGAAGTCGTGTTGGCCTTCGGCGCGGATCCCTCGTCGGTAGCGCTGCCGCCGCCGGAGGTTCCTGCGGCGGCGGAACCTCCGCACCCAGCTTCCACGGCGAGCACGGTTGCTGCGAACGCTGTGGACATGTCAGACATCGCGGGACAGGCGGAGGCCCGGTTCGCGGTGGAAATCGCGGCCGCCGGAGCGCACCATCTGATGATGGTCGGACCCCCGGGCGCAGGCAAGACAATGCTCGCCGAGCGGTTACCAGGGATCCTTCCCGATCTCAGCGACGACCACGCGATGGAAGTCACCGCTATCCACTCGCTGGGCGGAGAAAATCCGAACGGCGAGCTGCGGCGTCGGCCTCCCTTTGAGAGTCCGCACCATACTGCGACGGCCGCAGCGATCATCGGTGGTGGTAGCGGAATTCCTCGCCCTGGAGCAGCCTCGCGCGCACATCGGGGGGTGCTTTTCCTCGATGAGGCCCCGGAATATGAGCGCAGGGTGCTGGAAGCATTGCGGGAGCCGTTGGAGAGCGGAAAGCTGGTGTTGCATCGTGCCGCCGGAACAGCGTCCTACCCGGCCCGCTTCCAGTTGGTGCTAGCCCTGAACCCGTGCCCGTGCGGGTTGGCGAGCGGCAAAGGAATCGATTGCCAGTGTACGGCGCAGCAACGAAGGCGGTACTTCAACCGGTTATCCGGTCCGCTGCTTGACCGGGTCGATCTGCAACTCTCCCTGCAACGGGTGGCCCTGCACGATTACGTGGGCGGAGCCACGGGTGAACGCAGTGCGACAGTCGCCGCGCGGGTGTGCCAGGCGAGAATGGCGCAACGGGTACGTTTGGCCCCCTACGGTTGTGCAACGAACTCCGAGGTGCGTGGCAGGATTCTCCGCGAGCAGTTGCGCCTCCCACGCACGGTGACCGCGCCCCTGGACCGCGCACTGGAACGCAGCCTGGTTAGTGCGCGCGGGTGGGACCGCGTGCTGAGGGTGGCTTGGACCATTAGCGACCTGCGCGGACAACCTGCCCCGTTGGCTGCCGATGTTGCTTGTGCCCTGGCCTTCCGGACCCAGGAGAAGCCAGTATGAGCGCCCGTGAGTATCCGCCCGGACTCCTCGCTCGAGCGGCCCTGTCCCGCCTGTTCGAACCATCCGACAGGTTCGGCCAGGCGTTGGTCCTTGCTGCGGGGCCCGAGCAGGCGCTCCGCATCGCCTCTGGAGAGGCGCGCGCAGGTACTGTCCTGCTCCGCGAGCTCAGCGATCTCTTGGAGCACAATGCTGGCGGCGCGACGTTGATGGCGGGTGCGCTCGCACGCTGGGGGCCACGGAGGAGGGATCTTGCACCCGAACGGGACCTTGCAGTCCTGGCCCGTATGGGCGGGCATCTACTCACGCCCGAATTGCCTGGGTGGCCGGAATCCCTAGCTGATCTGGAACTCGCAGCGCCGCTGTGCCTGTGGGTGCGGGGCAAGGCCTGGGATATTCCCGCTGCGGCCCGGATGGTATCGGTGGTCGGTTCACGGGACAGTACCCAGTACGGCGCCAGCGTCAGCGCAGAGCTCGCCTCCGGTCTTAGTGAACGCGGATTCACTATCGTCTCCGGCGGAGCCTACGGCATCGATGCGCACGCGCACAGGGCGGCGCTTTCTGGCAGCCGGGGAGGTACCCACCTTCCGACTATCGCGGTCATGGCTGGCGGGGTGGACCGGTACTATCCGGCCGGCAATGAGGAACTGCTGCGGAACATTGCCGCCGAGGGCTTGATACTTTCTGAAGTTCCTCCGGGGTCCGCGCCGACCAGATGGCGGTTCCTGCAGCGCAACCGGCTCATCGCCGCCCTCAGCGCGGTCACCGTGGTCGTCGAGGCCCGGTGGCGCTCAGGGGCGCTGAGCACGGCCCACCACGCAGCAATGTTGGGCCGCGGGGTTGGAGCGGTCCCTGGATCGGTGCATTCGGCGAATTCAGCCGGTTGCCACCGACTGCTCCGCGATGGAAGCGCAGTGTGCCTGACCGACGCGGCAGAGGCTGCCGAACTGGCCGGTCCGATTGGCTCCGTTGGGCTGGCCGCTGAGCAGGACGCGCCGGTCGCAGTGCACGACGGGCTGAACGTGGAGGATATTCTCTTGCTCGACGCGCTCCCGGTACGGAGTGCATCCGGCGTGGACAAACTCGCCANNGGGCGGCCTGGCCGAACGTGCCGGAGACGGACGCTGGCGCCGTGCCGCCAAATCCTGAGTAATGCCGTGCGCTGGTCGTAGAGTGGATAGTCCCGGGCCGTGGGACCGGTCACCGGGGCCACGAACCAGCGAAGCAGCTTCAGAGCAGGCGGGAGACAGAATGGGCGGAGACTACCGCACCACACTGGATTCCTATGAGCGCTACCTCACTGCGGAGCGAAACCGCTCCCCGCACACGGTGCGCGCCTATCTGGGGGACCTCACGCAGTTCCTGGATTACGCGAGCGCCCATGGCGTTGATTCTCTTGAGGATCTGCAATTGCGCCATTTCCGGGCCTGGCTGGGGCAGCTCAGCACAACCGGCCTGGCACGGTCGACCGTCGCCCGTCGCGCGGCAACCGTTCGGGCATTCATGGCCTGGTGCGTGCAGGAAAACCTGCTTGCCTCCAACCCTGCGCTACGCCTCCAGGCGCCCAAAAAAGCACAGTCGCTGCCCTCCGTGGTCTCAAAAAAACAGTTGGACCTGCTGTTCGCCGGCCTCACCTCCGCTGCCTCCACTGATAATCCTGCCGGGCTGCGCGCGCTGGCACTTGTCGAGCTTCTATACGGGACCGGGATCAGGGTTGGCGAACTGGTTGGCCTGGACGTCGATGACCTTTCCCCCGATCGCCGTACTCTCACCGTGCTCGGGAAAGGGGATAAGGAACGCACGGTTCCCTATGGCGTCCCGGCAGCGCACGCACTTGATCAGTGGCTTCGGTGCGGGCGCCCGCACTTCGCCCACCAGTCGAGCGGGCCCGCGCTCTTCTTAGGACAGCGTGGCCAACGCATTGATCAGCGGGCGGTGCGCACCCTCGTCAGCAGATTATTTTCGGGGATAGGGGACACCTCAGCCACAGGCCCGCACGCCCTGCGCCACAGCGCCGCCACGCATCTGCTTGACGGCGGAGCGGACCTTCGCGCCGTACAGGAAATTCTTGGGCACAGCAGCCTGGCCACGACTCAGCTGTACACCCATGTCTCAGTGGACCGGCTTCGCCAGAGCTATCAACAGGCGCACCCCCGGGCCTGACGCGACACGATTTCCGGTACCGAGTTACACTGGCGCAATTCGTGCCGATACGGCACAATAAGCAGTGTTCGTCGACGCTATGGTATTGATTAATTTTGTAGGGTTGACGGTGCAACGATGGGCAGTCCCGTACAGCATGTGACACGCACAGGTTCATCCACCGTGAAGGTCGTTGGGGAAGACGTACCTACAAGTTGGAGGATGGAATGTCTGTTGTGATGGCGCGTGGAGTCTTGTATGTGCACTCAGCCCCTTCTGCGCTGTGCCCGCACATCGAGTGGGCTGTCGGCTCTGTCGTCGACGAGCGCACCGATCTGCAATGGTCGCCGCAACCTGCTGCGCCTGGAATGTTCCGGGCCGAACTTCCATGGGTCGGACCGCAGGGCAGGGGTGCGCAGCTTGCTTCCGCACTGCGCGGGTGGGCTCACCTGCGCTATGAAATAACCGAGGAACAGAGCCCAGGAGCCGACGGTAGCCGCTGGTCGCATACCCCCGAACTCGGAATCTTCCACGCAACCACTGACGTTCACGGAAACATCATGGTCTCCGAAGACCGGATCCGCTACGCCTATGAGACCGGCGCAGGCGACCCGGCGGCGGTCTATCACGAGCTCTCCCTGGCGCTGGGCGAGTCATGGGACGAGGAACTTGAACCGTTCCGGCACGCCGCGGACGGCGCGCCGGTACGGTGGCTCCAGCAGGTGGGATCCGCCGGATAACCCGGCCCTGCGTCAAACGGCCGGTCGGAGCAGTTCGCTCACCGCTGTGGGCGCTGCCGTATGTCGGCGCTAGACGTTCTTGATGACGATGACCGCGTTGTGGCCGCCGAACCCGAAAGAGTTGCTCAGAGCCACAATGTCTCCGGCGGGCAGGGTCCGCTCCGAGGTCACGACATCGAGGGGGATCTCCGGGTCCTGGTTCTCCAGGTTGATGGTCACCGGAAGGGTCCGTTCGTAAACTGCTAGGACAGTCATCACAGCTTCGACTGCACCCGAAGCGCCCAGAAGGTGGCCCGTCTGCGACTTAGTGGCGGAAACCGCCACATTGTCCACATGCTTACCCAGTGCGGTCTTGAGCGCCACATACTCGGGCTTGTCTCCCACCGGTGTGGACGTCGCATGCGCGTTGACGTGCACGACGTCGGATGGTTGCACCCTGGCGTCAAACAAGGCAGCTTTGAGGGCACGCGTGGCCCCAAGACCCCCGGGGTCCGGCGCGGTGATGTGGTACGCGTCAGCGGTCACGGACGTTCCGGCCAACTCGCCATAGATGCGGGCGCCACGGGCCAGCGCGTGCTCTTCGGCTTCGATGACCAGCGCGCCAGCTCCCTCGCCCATGACAAAACCGTCCCGGTCCACGTCGTACGGGCGGGAGGCGCGCTCAGGTTCGTCATTACGGCGCGAGAGTGCGTGCATCGAGGCAAATGCTGCGATCGGCATCGGGTGGATCGCTGCCTCCGCTCCACCGCACATGACGACGTCGGCCTTGCCGGAGCGGATCAGTTCCAAGCCCTGGTGGAGGGCTTCGGTGCCGGATGCACAGGCAGACACCGGTGTATGCGCTCCTGCGCGGGCTCCCAAGTCGAGGCTCACCGCCGCGGCTGGTCCGTTGGGCATCAGCATGGGCACTGTCATGGGCAGAACCCGACGGTGTCCTTTTGCTTTGAGCGTGTCCCAGGCATCGAGCAAGGTCCAGACTCCGCCGATCCCGGTGGCGAAGGAGACGGCCAGGCGGTCGTGGTCAATGTCTTCGAGGCCGCTGTCCCGCCAGGCTTCGCGGGCAGCGACGACCGCGAACTGGGTGGAGGGGTCCATCCGTTTGGCTTCGACCCGGGTGAGTACTTCGCTGGCAGGGGTGCTCACCTGCGCGGCGAACGTCACGGGTAAATCGTATTCCTTGACCCAGTCAGCTTCGATGGTCCGCGCGCCCGAGACGCCCTTCAGCGCGTTGGCCCACATGGTCGGCACGTCACCACCGATGGGTGTCGTGGCGCCGAGTCCTGTAATGACTACTTTGCGTGGCATGCTTTCACTCTTTCAAAGCTCGGGTCCAGTTCGCCGACGGGGCTGAACTGCGAAGTGGCTGGAGCTGGTCCGGCAGTCATCATGACGACGCCGGACCAGCTACGCTCCAGAAGCGGAGCGGTCTTCCTTAGGCCTGGGCGCTGGCGATGAACGACACGGCGTCGCCCACGGTCTTGAGGTTTTTGACTTCCTCGTCCGGGATGCGTACGCCAAACTTTTCCTCAGCATTGACGACGATCGTCATCATGGAGATTGAGTCGATATCGAGGTCGTCGGTGAACGACTTGTCCATCTCAACCGACTCAGGCGCCAGTCCGGTCTCTTCGTTGACGATTTCGGCCAGACCGGCCAAGATTTCTTCGTTGCTAGCCATGGTGGCTCCTTTTCCTGTGATGCCGGTGAATCCGGCGTGGTGGCTCAAACCGCGCTGTGCGGCTTGGTCATGAAATGTGGGTGCGGAATTGTGGGCGTGGATGGATTAGTCAGCGGGTCAGGGCAGCACCACAACCTGCGCACCGAAGACAAGTCCCGCTCCGAATCCGATTTGCAGTGCCAGCCCACCGCTGAGCTGGGGCTGTTCCTTCAGCAAACGGTGCATCGCTAATGGTATTGAGGCCGCCGACGTGTTACCAGCATCGACGATATCGCGGGCTACTGCCACATGTTCAGGCATTTTCAGCTGCTTGACCATCTCATCGATGATACGGATATTTGCCTGATGGGGTACGAACGCGACCAGTTGGTCGGCGGTGATTCCTGCGATATCCAGCGCGCGTTGGGCGACTTTGGCCATCTCCCAGACCGCCCACCGGAAGACGGTGGGGCCATCCTGGAGCATGGTCGGCCACAGATCTGCAGGTATGGTGTTTTCGCCGTTCGAGACGCCATCCGAAGTAGCGGGCGAGAGAGCGTAGTCGCGCACGTCCAGCAGCGAGCGGGTCATCCGGATGGCCTCGTGTTTGCTGCCGTCGGAGCCCCAGACGGACGGACCGATGCCCGCCGAACCTGCCGGGCCGACGACGGCGGCTCCCGCACCGTCACCGAGGAGGAAGGAGATGGTGCGGTCGGCGTTGTCGATGAAGTCCGAGAGTTTCTCGACTCCTACGACGAGCACGTACTCGGCTGTCCCTGCGTGGACAAGGGCGTCCGCTTGCGCAATCCCGTAGCAGTAACCGGCGCAGGCCGCGGAGATGTCATAGGCCGCCGCCGGGGTAGCACCCAGGCGATCCGCCAGTTGAGCGGCAGCGGAGGGCGTGACGTGGGGGTGGGTGACGGTGGAGACCAGTACGGCGCCAAGTTGCGCAGCGTCGATGCCCGCAGCGGCGAGAGCTTCGCGGGAAGCGTGTTCGGCCATGTCGACGACACTGACCTCGCGCGGCGCACGGTGGCGCGTAACGATGCCGGTCCGCTGGCGGATCCATTCGTCGGAGGAGTCGATCCACTGGCAGATATCGTCGTTGGTCACCACGAGCTCTGGACGGTAGGCCCCCAGTCCGTGGATGCGGGTGTATTCGCGCAGCGGCTGCTGTCTGACAAGCGGAGTATTCACTCGTGTCCTTCGGAAATAAGGGATGGGTCCGGATTCGCCGTGCGCAGGTGTTCCTCGATGAAGGAACGGGCCGCAGGGAGATCCTCCGGTGATTTTACTGGCAATGTTGCGATCCCACGCATTCCGCGCTTCGCCAACCCGGTCAGCGTCCCTGCGGGGGCAAGTTCAACCATCCCGGTCACGCCCATTTCCTGCATCGACGCCATGCACAGATCCCAGCGCACTGGGCGCGAAACCTGCGCTATGAGGCTGTCCAGATTCGTTTCTCCCGTGGTGACCGGGCGGCCATCGTAATTCGACAGGAGCGTTGGGAGGGGATTGGCCGGAGAGAGGATTGGACGCAGCGCTTCCAGCGCGGTCACTGCAGGGGACATATGGTCGGTGTGGAAGGCGCCAGCGACCTTGAGCGGGATGACGCGCGCTTTCGCTGGCGGGTGCGCAGTGAGAGCGGCCAATTGCGGCAACGTTCCAGCGGCGACCACCTGGCCGCCTCCATTGGCGTTGGCTGCCGTGAGGCCATGCGCTGCCAGCACGCTGGCGACGTCGTCGGCATCCCCACCGAGTACGGCGCTCATGCCGGTGGGCTGCACGGCAGCGGCCGCCGCCATGGCGTTCGCCCGCACCCGGACGAATTCGAGGGCGTCGGCTTCGCTGAGGGCGCCGGAGAGTGCGGTTGCGGTGAGCTCACCAACCGAGTGTCCGGCCAGAACAGTGCTTGCCGTCATCTTTCGGTCACCGAGCAGGAGCCTGGCAACCATCAGCCCGGCGGCGACGATCAACGGTTGGGCAATGGCCGTGTCCTTGATCGTGTCCTCATCGGAGATCGTGCCATGGCGGACCAGATCCATCCCCGCACGCTCACCTAAGGAACTGAGGTGAGCGCGGACCCCTGGTAACTCAAGCCACGGTTCGAGGAATCCGGGAGTTTGGGACCCCTGACCGGGGCAGACTATTGCAAGCACTTCTCCAGCTTTCCAAAGTGGCGAGTCATTCTGGGGTAGTCAGGGGCACGAAGCTCTCCCGACCGAATTGTAGGAACCATACAATACTATCCTCGGACTAGGCGCGGGGCGTGGAGCGGTCCGGCGTCGGTTTGGGCGGTTGCAGCCGCCCGACAACGAGTGCTGTATGCAGCACATATGCTTCGCGCGGCACCAGCGGATCCCAGCCGGTGACGTCGCATACCCGGCGCAGCCGGTACCGCACGGTATTGGCGTGGACGAAGAGGGCCCGGGAGGTCGCTTCGAGCGAGTGCCCCAGTGTCAGGTAGGCGGAGAGTGTCTCCTCCAGCCCGTTGGCTGCACTGAGCAGCGGGCGGTAAATGGTGCGGATAAGGGCTTTGCGGGCGGTCGCGTCCCCCGAAACCACGCGCTCGGGCCAAAGATCGTCAGCGCAGACCGGACGCGGTGCGGTAGGCCAGGCCCGGGCTGCGGTGAGCCCCGCGAAAGCCGCCTGCGCGGAACTGCTCGCCTCCACCAACGAGGCTGCCTCCGGCCCGTAAACCACGGGTCCGTCGCCGAAAAGCTCGCTTAGCTTGCGGTAGGCGGCCTCCTGGTCGTGGACGCCGCCGAGCACGAGGATGAGGCGTTCGCCTTGAATTCCGACGAGAGTGTCCTCCGCGAGGCGTCCGGTGGTCCGTCGAAGCTCGTTGAGAAAACCCGCATCAGGCTCCGGTGGGGAGGTTCCGACCATGACGGTTATCCGGGCCTGGGATTTCCAGCCAACTGCGGCAATCCGAGAGCGCAGCGCGTCCGAACTCTCCCCGCGCAGGATTGCATCCACCACGAGCGCTTCCAGCCGTGTGTCCCAGGCGCCACGAGTTTCGGCGGCTCGGGCATAGACATCCGCCGCGGCGAATGCCACTTCCCGGGAATATCGCAGGACGGCTTCGCGCAGCGTGGATTGATCTGCTGGTGGGGCGAGATACGGGACCTGGTCCTCGACGACCCCCACCACCACGCGGATGAGCTGCAACGCCTTTTGCAGGCTGATGGAGCGGGTGAGGTCGGTGGGTGCGGTGCCGAAAACATCACTGAGTACCCAGGCTGGTGAGACCGGGCGCTGGTACCAGCTGACAAAGGAGGCGATACCCTTTTGTGCCACCATGCCTAGCGCGGCCCGCTCCTCCGGGCGCAGGCCCCTGTACCACGGAAGGTCGGCGTCGAGCTGTTTGAGTGTGGCTGTGGACAGGGCGCCGATCTTGGACCGTAGCTTCTCCACCGTGGCAGGGTCCGGATGACTCGGCGACTTGATGGCCGGTGTCGGGGGATTCGCAGGCGACGGCATCCTCAGAGCATACGGTCATTGGAGTTGATCTTCCATCCGGCGCAGTTTGTGAAAAGGCTACAAAATCGCGCCGGATGGAAGGAGCTGTCCCCGCTGTGCTCTCCGTCCCTAGCTACCTGGCTCTAACTCTCTCCGCCGGTGGTGCCGGTGGTACCCGCATTGACGTCCAGCAGCGAGTACTTTTCGATAGCCTCGCGCGGGGCCTGGCTATCAACTTCGCCACGCCGCGCCAGCATCTCCAGGGCGCGCACCACCATGGAGTGGCTGTCGATCTTGAAGAAACGCCGTGCGGCGGCCCGCGTGTCGGAGAAGCCGAATCCGTCTGCGCCGAGCGTGGCGAACTCGTTCGGCAGGAACTGACGAATCTGGTCCGGAACTGCTTTCATGTAATCGCTGACGGCGACGATCGGGCCAGTGGCGCCTTCGAGCTGACGCGTGACGAAGGGCACACGTTGCTCCGCGCCCGGGTTGAGGAAGGCATCCTCTTCCGCGGCGAGGCCATCCCTGCGCAGTTCATTCCAGGAGGTCACCGACCAGACATCGGCCGAGACGCCCCAGTCCTCTGCAAGGATCCGTTGGGCTTCGCGCGCCCACGGGACAGCTACGCCTGAAGCGAGCAGTTGGGTGCGCGGCCCATCGATCGTCGCGGGGGCAGCTAAGTAGATACCCTTCAACAGGCCTTCAACGTCGAGCTCCTCCGGTTCGGCAGGTTGGAGGATCGGCTCATTGTAGACGGTGATGTAGTACATGAGGTTCCGCGCAGATTCGTTCGCGGAGGCCCCTTCGCCGTACATGCGTCGTAGCCCGTCGCGCACAATGTGTCCGATCTCGTACCCGTACGCCGGATCGTAGGAGACAACGGCGGGGTTGGTCGAGGCCAGGATGGGCGAGTGTCCGTCCGCGTGCTGCAGGCCCTCACCGGTCNNGCCGAACATCGAGTAGAAGACGTAAATCGGTATCAATGGTTCGCCGTGCGTGGCGTAGGAGGTTCCTGCAGCAGTGAAGGCAGCCACCGAGCCGGCTTCGTTGATGCCGGCATGAAGGATCTGCCCCTCGACGGATTCCTTGTACGCCAGGACCAGATCCCGGTCCACGGAGAGGTAGTTCTGCCCCTTGGGGTTGTATATCTTCGCTGTGGGGAAGAATGAGTCCATGCCAAAGGTGCGGGCTTCATCGGGCACGATCGGCACGATGCGCCGCCCGAATTCCTTGTCCCTCATGAGGTCTTTGAGCAGCCGCACGAAGGCCATGGTGGTGGCAGCCATCTGTTTGCCCGAGCCGCGCCTGGCGACTTCGTAGGCGGCCTCCCCGGGCAGGACGACGTCGGTGTGAGCCGTTCGCCGCTCCGGCACGAAACCGCCGAGCTCGCGACGGCGCTCCATCATGTATTTGATCTCCGGCGCATCCGGCCCGGGGTGGTAATAGGGCGGGTTGTAAAGGTCACCGTCAATCTGCTCATCCGTGATGGGTATGCGCAGGTGGTCACGGAAGGCCTTGAGGTCGGCCACCGTGAGTTTTTTCATCTGGTGGGTAGCGTTCCGGGCCTCGAAGTGGGATCCGAGGCCATAGCCCTTGACTGTCTTGGCCAGGATCACCGTCGGTTTGCCCTTGAATTCGGTCGCGGCCTTGTACGCGGCGTACACCTTGCGGTAGTCGTGTCCGCCGCGCTTGAGGTTCCAGATCTCGGCATCGGAGAGGTCGGCAACCATTTCCTTGGTCGCCGGCGACTTTCCAAAGAAATGATCCCGCACGAATCCGCCGGACTCTGCCTTGTAGGTCTGGTAATCCCCGTCAGCGGTGGTGTTCATGATTTCGACGAGCGCGCCGTCGTCGTCCTTGTTCAGCAGGGCATCCCACTCGCGGCCCCAGACCACCTTGATGACATTCCAGCCGGCGCCGCGGAAGAATGCTTCCAGCTCCTGCATGATCTTTCCATTACCGCGCACTGGACCGTCGAGACGCTGCAGATTGCAGTTGATCACGAAATTCAGGTTGTCCAGGTTTTCATTCGCGGCCAATTGCAAAAGTCCGCGAGATTCGGGCTCATCCATCTCGCCGTCGCCGAGGAAAGCCCATACCTGCTGGTCGGAGGTGTCTTTGAATTTGCGGTTATGCAGGTACCGGTTGGCCTGCGCCTGGTAGATCGCGTTCATGGGTCCTATGCCCATGGAAACCGTGGGGAACTCCCAGAACTTAGGCATGAGGCGCGGGTGCGGATAGGAGGAGAGTGCATGGCCTTCTTTGGATTTCTCCTGCCGGAANNCCGGGGGAGGCATGGCCCTGGAAGAAAACCTGGTCCCCGCCGCCTGGATGGTCCTTGCCGCGGAAGAAGTGGTTGAAGCCAACCTCGTAGAGCGTGGCGGCGCCAGCGTAGGTGGAAATGTGCCCGCCGACGCCGATCTCCGGGCGTTGAGCGCGGTGGACCATGATTGCGGCGTTCCAGCGCATCCACGCCCGGTATTTCCGCTCGATCTCCTCATCGCCGGGAAAATCGGGTTCCTGATCCACCGGGATGGTGTTGACGTAGTCGGTGGTGGTCACCATGGGGACTCCGACGCTCTGCGCTCCAGCGCGCTGGAGCAGGGACCGCATGATGTACTGGGCTCGTTCGGTGCCCTGGGTTTTGATGAGTTGGTCGAGTGATTCCACCCATTCCGCTGTTTCCTCCGGATCCGCATCGGGCTTGCCGATCGTCAAACCGCTTCGGATATCCGCCGTACCTTCTTCTACAGCCACGCCAAAACCTCTCACTCGACAGATTATGTCTGCCACGCCTATGACTCAGGACCTCGGATGGATCATCCGAAAATGTTGGTGTTCACGCCGGGTTGTGGTGCCGCGGCTGGTCACCAAGACACTCTATCGCCGCGAGCACGAACATGAGTAGCCGAGGTGCTCCATCACTGCTATGTACAGGACGACCCACCCGGCGGTGCCAGCGGTTCCGTGCTGGCGGGGATAGTCTAGGAGCAGGAATGTTTGCTTGAAGCCGGAGCGCAAAAGGTGTTGTCTGGTATTCAAGCAATCTACGTAGTTCGTGGGACCGTCAGTGTGGCGGTTCCGTTGTTTCTCAGGAGGAACTTAGTGAGCGAGGCCGAAGCCGCCATTGCATCAACTGTGGCGGGGAAGTTGGGGTTCAAGGGCGGGGACCTTGTGCAGGAACTCGGATACGACGACGACGTCGACTTCGATTTCCGGTCAGCCCTCGAGGACGGACTGGGTTCAGAACTGCTCACCGAGGACGACCAGGAGGTAGTCGACGGCGTCATTCTCTGGTGGAGGAGCGACGATGGCGACTTGGTCGATGCGCTGGTCGATGCGTTGATCTCCCTGGACGAAGGCGGAGTGGTGTGGCTGCTCACTCCAAAGCCGGGCAGGGCCGGTCACGTGCGGCCAGCGGAAATCCAGGAGGCCGCGCCGACCGCCGGCCTGCATTCGACCTCCTCTGCCGGGATCTCCCGTGAATGGGCCGCGACCCGGTTGGTCAGCCGCCGGAAGCAATAGGATGAGCGTGCCGCCGTCGCCAGGACGGGCTGCGCCGGAGTTCTGTCTCCCGAACCAGTATGGGGAAGAACGTCGGTTAGCGGACCTGCGCGGGCGGGCGGTGGTCCTCGTGTTCTACCCCTTCGCCTTTTCTGCGGTGTGCACGCGCGAATTGGAAGAACTCCAGGGTCATCACAGTGAGTTCGCTGCGCGCGGAGCGATCGTGCTCGGAGCGTCGGTCGATCACCGCTACACACTCAGGTCCTTTGCGCTCGCGCGCGGAATCGATTTCGACCTGGTCGCCGATTTTTGGCCTCACGGCGAGGTGGCCCAGCGGTACGGTGCCTTCGACGGGGAGTCCGGGCATGCCACCCGCTATTCATTCGTCATCGACGGCGCGGGGAGGGTCGCGGACGTTATCCATTCCCCGCACAGCCAGGCGCGGTCATTGCGCGCCTATTTCGACTCCCTCGATGCGCTTCAGTCTCGGGCCCACCCGAGTTGAGCGCCGATTGGCGCGGGGAGTTGAAAATCGGGTAGTGTGGATCCTCGTGATCCTCCGGCGCGCACAGTGCGCCGATGCGTCGGATGGATCAGTTCAGGGTCTTTAGCTCAGCTGGTAGAGCGCCACGTTTACACCGTGGATGTCATCGGTTCGATCCCGGTAGGACCCACCATGAAAAACCCCGCCCGCGGTGGTTGAAGCAACGGCTTTCCTCAGAGGTTAATCCGCTCGGGAGCCTGCGGTATTCCGAACTCGTTCCCTTCCGGGTTTTTGGCTCGGTTGCGGGCGCGGAAAGTCAAGAGGTTGGTGGGGCACCAGCCGGTCGTAGCGCCGATCAGAAGCAAGACTGCACACAGGGCCGCTGGAATCGCTGCCCGTGGATTGTCGATCATACCGATAGCGACTGATCCGGCGATGATGGACATCGCTCCACGGCTAATGCGTTGGAATCTCGTTGTTGCACACTGCATAAGGTCTCTCTCTACGCTGTTTTCGCCTGGACCTGTGCACGCACGTCGTCCATGTCCAGGGCGCGGATCGAATCAATCAACGAGTCCAGCTGTGGGCCGCGGAGCATTCCTGGTTGCGAAAACACCATGATTCCCGCACGAAATGCCATCAGTGTCGGGATAGAGGATATGTGGAAGCCGGCGGCGAGTTCCTGTTGCGCTTCAGTGTCGACCTTGCCGAAAACGATGCTGGCGTGCTGCTCGGAAGCGTGCTCGAAAATCGGGGAGAAGGCGCGGCAAGGGCCGCACCATGCTGCCCAGAAGTCGAGGATGACTATGTCATTGTTCGCAATAGTGCTCTCCAGGTTTGAGAGCGTAATTTCTACGGTTGCCATGCCAACACAATACCCCCTGGGGTATAGTTCGTGGAACATTACCCCGGGCATGTGTGCCCTTGACGAACGGAAACGTCCCTTGCGTAAATTATTAACCGCTGTTGCGCTGGCCATGGTTGCGGTTCTGAGTCTCGGCGCCTGTGCGCCCCAGGAGCCCATTACCGTGGGAGCGGACACGGTAATTGTCGATGTTCGAACTCCCGCCGAGTATGCGGCGGGACACCTCGACGGTGCCGTAAACATTGATGTTTCAGCCCCTGACTTTCGGGATGCCATCGCCAAACTTCCCGTCGACGGCGAGTACATTGTCTACTGCCAGTCGGGCAAGCGGTCAGCGAAGGCAGTTTCGATCATGAGCGATAGCGGGTTGGAAAAGCTCACAGATGCCGGAGCCCTCGGCAACGCCTCAACAGCTACCGGAATTCAAATCGTGAAGTAATCTAGGCGGGCTCTATGCCTGGGCGTCGTCAGCGGCGGCAAGCTGCCCGCAGGCGCCGTCGATCTCTTTGCCCCGGGTGTCCCGCAGTGTTGTCGGGATGCCTGCTTCGCGCAGCCGGTGAATGAATTCGGCGGCAACCTGGGGCTCTGAGGCGGTCCAGATGGAGCCAGGGGTAGGGTTGAGCGGAATCGGGTTCACATGGACCCAGCCTCGGCCCCGTTTATTGAGCTTTTTCGCCAGCAGGTCAGCCCGCCACGCGTGGTCGTTCATATCC
>DGBL01000127.1 GCA_002384315.1 Micrococcaceae bacterium UBA4005
GCATATGGCGGGAGACGCGCCGCCGGGAACGCCGCCGAGGGAGCATCCTCGCTGCTCCCGGTGTCAATGAAAAGCGCTGGTGTGCTCACAAGTGTGATCACCGGGCAATAAAAAAAGACCCACCAGAGCTTTGGCGAAAGCTCCAGTGGGCCTAAATTCCCCGCCGTTCCGGCGAAGTGGCAGATGAGGGATTCGAACCCCCGTAGGCGTTGCCAGCTGATTTACAGTCAGCCCCCTTTGGCCGCTCGGGTAATCTGCCGAACGTCTTCCATGGAAGACAACCCGCAACTTAGCGCGGGCAAGATAACTTTACAGAAGATGCGCCCCATTATCGAATCGCCTCCCGCGCCGGAGAAAGACCGCGGAAAGCTGCGAAACAATTATCCGCCAGCAGCTATCCGCCGCTCCAGCTGGGCGTAGAATTTTTCCGCCTGGCTGGACGTCACCAAACGCAACGCGACAGCGTTTTCCAGTTCGGCGCGGACTGCGCGCAACCGCACTTGCGGCCCTGTGGCCCCCGTGCTCGTGGGCGACTGGCGGACCTCTTCGGATGCCCCAACGTCAACGGTGAAGCTGCTCAGTTGCTGGACAGGAGCTGCGGATGCTGGACCGGCGGTCAGGCCCGCGATGGACGCCGCGGCTGCCGCAGCAATGAACGATCCGGCCACCGCTTTCTGAACCCGCACCTGATAGCGGGCTCGCTGCGAGGTGCTCATACTGGCCTCCCTGTGTCATCCGAAAATTCGCTGCCGAGCCCACTGTGGCAGTGACCAATGTGAGCACGCTCCACGGATACTGGGAGATCACTGGAAGCTGGTGGCCAAGTAGGCTGGAACCAACAACCCAACGGACCAGTGTCAATGAATCTCCAAGGAGGAACCGTGGCAAGCGAATCCACGTTCGACGTCGTCAGCAAAGTGGACAAGCAGGAGGTGGCCAATGCGCTGAACCAAGCCCAGAAAGAGATCACCCAGCGTTACGACTTCAAGGGGGTGGGTGCCGAAGTCGACTTCAGCGGCGAAAAAATCCTCATGAAGGCAAACTCGGAGGAACGCGTCCTTGCCGTGCTGGACGTCCTGCAATCCAAGATGATCAAGCGCGGCATCTCGCTGAAGTCCTTGGACACCGGCGAACCCTACCCCTCCGGCAAGGAATTCCGGCTGGAAACCTCCATCAAGGAGGGTATCGCCCAGGACATTGCCAAGAAGATCAACAAACTCATCCGCGACGAAGGGCCCAAAGGCGTGAAGTCCCAGATCCAGGGCGACGAGCTGCGGGTCAGCTCAAAGTCCCGTGACGATCTACAGGCCACCATGGCGCTGTTGAAGGGCTTCGACGAAGCAGATCTGCAGTTCGTGAACATGCGCTAGGGCAAGCCTGCGCACGACGGCGGCCCGCCACTACTGTGGGGAGCCCCCGTCGTCGTTTAAACCGGCCGTCGTTGGAACCGGCAGGTGCCGCGCCCCTATGTCACTCCCAGCCTTACAGCGAGCGGGCCATCCCCTCGAGACGGGCGATGCGCTGAGCCATCGGCGGGTGGCTGGCGAACAGCTTCTGCACCCCGCCTCCCCGGAACGGATTGGCGATCATCAGGTGCGAAGTGTTTACCAGTTTCTGGTCCTGCGGCAACGGCGCGCGCTGCGTGCCCTGTTCAAGTTTGCCCAACGCGGAGGCCAGGGCGAGCGGATCGCCGGTGAGCGTTGCGCCGTCCTCGTCCGCGTCATACTCGCGGGTTCGCCCGATAGCCATCTGGATCAGCCCGGCGGCCAGTGGGGCCAGGAACGCGAGCAGCAGCGCACCGATCGGATTTCCACCCTGGTTGCGGTTCCCGCCCAGCATCCCGGCAAACGCGAACATCTGGGCCACCGAGGTGATGACCCCGGCCACCGCGGCAGCGATGGACCCGGTGAGGATGTCGCGGTTATAGACGTGCATCAGTTCATGCCCAAGGACGCCGCGCAACTCGCGCTCGTCGAGCAGCTCAAGGATCCCATGGGTGCAGCACACCGCGGCGTTTTCCGGGTTGCGTCCGGTGGCGAAAGCGTTCGGCGCCATGGTCGGAGACACATAGAGTCGCGGCATGGGCATGTTGGCCTTGGCGCTCAACTCCCGCACGATGCGGTACATCGCGGGCGCCTGCTCCTCGTTGACCGCCACGGCCTGCATGCTCCGGATGGCCAGCTTGTCACTATTCCAGTAGCTATAGGCCACAGAGCCAACGCCGATCAGGGCAAAGATCCAGATAAACGAGGACTTCCCTGTAGCCCCGGCGATCACGGCTCCGAAGGCCAGGAACAACCCCATCAGGGCCCCGAACAACAACGCTGTCTTGGCGCCATTGAAATGATTATGCACTCTGATTCAACTCCCCTTCAGCGGAACCTTCCCCGGCGGCACCGGGTTGCTCTATACAACGCGCCCGCGTGGCGGACTGTTCCTCAATCCTACGGTGAACGACCGCCTGCTGAGCCCGATGGTTCACGCCTCGGGATCGCGCGAGTCATACCGGATGAACCGCGGCTGCCAGCTGGCCAGCGCCCACGCGCCTGCCATGCACACCATCCCACCGAACACTGCGACCCAGCCTTCGCCCAGCCACTCGGCATTACCACCGGCCACCATGTCTCCCACCCGCGGGCCTCCAGCGACAACCACAATGAAAACCCCCTGCAGCCGCCCGCGCATGGCATCGGGAGTTGCTGACTGGAGGATGGTGTTACGGAACACTGAGCTGACCGAATCGGCAATGCCTGCCAGTACCAAACAGGCCGCAGCCGGGACCAGCCACGGCGTCGGAGCCTGAGCGCCCCCGGAGCCCGCCGCGAAGACGACGACCATCCCGAAGGCGCTCACCGACCCACCCCAACCCACTACGGACCACACCACGGCGAGCCCCTGCCGGTGGATCCGCCCCAGCGGCGCAGAGAAAAGACCCGCCAGAAATGCCCCAAACGCTACCGATGCGAGCAATATCCCCACCGTCAATTCGCCGCCACCGATCATCACCGCACCAATGGCAGGCAATAGCGCCCGCGGTTGGGCGAAAATCATGGCGAGCAGGTCAATCACGAACGTCATGCGGATATTCGGGCGCGTGCCCAGAAAGCGAAAACCTTCGAGCACCGTGGCCAGCCCAGCCCGGCGCACCGCCCCTTCCGGTGGCATCGGCGGCAGCCGAAACAAGGCCCACAGGGCGGCGCTGAAAGTCACGACGTCGATCGTGTAGGTCCAGCCGTAACCCACCTGGGCGACCAGCAGCCCGGCGAGCAACGGCCCGAGCGTCATCGCCAGCCCGAAGGTCATCATGTTCAGTGCATTGGCCGCCGGAAGCAGTTCCTGCCGAATGAGCCGCGGAATGATCGAGCTGCGGGTTGGTTGGTTAATCCCTGCTGCGCCACTCTGGATAGCCACCAGGACATACAGCAGCCAGACGTTGTCCAGCCCCAGCCACGCTTGCGCAGCAGTGGCCACCGTCGTAGCCCACAACGCCAATCCCGAGAGCAGGGCAACAGTGCGCCGATCGTGGGCATCGGCGACGGCCCCGCCATAGAGCCCCGCGACAATCAACGGGAACAGGGCGAACGCGCCGAGCAAGCCCACGCTCAGGCTTGATTCGGTGAGCGCATAGACCTGCAGGCTGACGGCCACCAAGGTCAGTTGGGTGCCCACCGCGGAAAATGCTGATCCGATGTACAGCCGCCGGAAAGCCGGACTCTCCCGCAGGGGTGTGAGATCGGCGAGGAGTCGGGGCACTTCTGAAGTCTAGCGGCGCGCTGATAGCTGCGTGCCGGAATTGTCGGAGCGTCCCGGCTCTCGCTCCGGCTGCGCCACCGGCCTACCGGGGCCTGCTTGCCGGGACCGCGTTCACCGAGTTCACCGAAAATTTCTCCGTAGTTATTGTGAGTTACTCATAATTACTGGTTGACTGGTGTCATGACCGAAACAACGCTCCCCCCGGCCGCGCCCTCCCGGCGCTGGGCGGATGCGCTGCGCGCGCTCGGGCGCCGGGTCACGCGTCAGCGCCTGGCAGCGCTGAGCGCCATTGAAGCGTCCCCGCATGCCACCGCCGACGACGTCGTCCAGGCACTGCGCGCTGAACTCTCGGGCATTACCGTGCAATCCGTCTATGTGATCCTCGCGGACCTCACGGACGCCGGGCTGCTCCGGAGGATCGAAACCCCGCACTCGCCAGCACGCTACGAGACGCGGATCAACGACAACCACCACCACGCGGTCTGCACCAGCTGCGGACGGATCGAGGATGTGGACTGCGCCGTAGGCCACGCCCCCTGTCTGACACCGCACTGGAGTTCCGGCGCGCAGCCGATGACCATCCAGGTTGCCGAGGTCCTGTACCAGGGCATCTGCGAAGCCTGCCGAAACTCACCTCCAACTAACTAACCCACGTTAGAACCAACCACGAGATAAACCATAGGAAAAAGGAGCGATATGACTACGAATTTCAGCACCACCCAGTCCGGAGCGCCAGTCATCGACGACAGCAACTCCGCTGCCCTCGGCCGCGACGGAGCCATCCCGCTGACCGACCACTACCTGGTCGAGAAGCTCGCCCAGTTCAACCGTGAGCGCGTCCCCGAGCGCGTGGTCCACGCCAAAGGCGGTGGAGCCTTCGGAACATTCGAAACCACCAGTGACGTCAGCCGCTTCACCAAGGCCGCACTCTTCCAGCCGGGAGCCACCACCGAAACCCTGCTGCGCTTCTCCTCCGTCGCTGGCGAGCAGGGCTCCCCGGACACCTGGCGCGACCCCCGCGGCTTCGCGCTGAAGTTCTACACCTCCGAGGGCAACTACGACCTGGTCGGCAACAACACCCCGGTCTTCTTCATCCGCGACGGCATCAAGTTCCCGGACTTCATCCACTCCCAGAAGCGCCTTCCCGGAACCAACCTGCGCGACGCCGACATGCAATGGGATTTCTGGACGCTCAGCCCCGAGTCTGCGCACCAGGTGACCTGGCTCATGGGTGACCGCGGGCTGCCCCGCTCATGGCGGACCATGAATGGCTACGGCTCACACACCTACATGTGGATCAACGAAGGCGGCGAGAAGTTCTGGGTCAAATACCACTTCAAGTCCAACCAAGGCCACGAGACGCTGACCGGGGACGAAGCTGAATCCCTCGCCGGGTCGGATGCCGACCACCATCTGCGCGACCTCTCCGAAAACATCGCGCAGGGTAACTTCCCGAGCTGGGACCTCAAAGTCCAGGTCATGCCCTACGCCGACGCCGCGGGCTACCGCTTCAACCCATTCGACCTCACCAAGGTCTGGCCGCACAGCGACTACCCGTTGATTCCCGTCGGCAAGCTCACCCTCAACCGCAACCCGGAGAACTACTTCGCGCAGATCGA
>DGBL01000125.1 GCA_002384315.1 Micrococcaceae bacterium UBA4005
GCGGGTCTGACGGCCGCCGAATTGCGGGCTGCTGCGTTGGCCGAGGCCGCGCATCCTGCCGTTCCCGCCCGCGCAGACGGAGCGGAAGCCAGTGTCGCGATGCGCAGCACCATCCCGCAGGGTCAGTGGGACCCCATCCAGATTCCGAAGCCGACCTACGTGGGCGCAGCAAAAGCTGAACGGGCTGCGCCTGAACCGTTGACGCCGCCAGCCGAACCGAAACCCAGCTCCAAAACTCCGTTGAAGGCCGCGGCGGTAGCGCCCGTTGTGGCGGATGTGGGGCTATCGACGCCGAAGGCCGAGAAAACGATGTCAGCTGAGGGCCAGAAGATCAATCTGGACGACGTACTCCAGCGTCGACGCGCCTAAAAGGCCGACGACCGAGCAGCTGCCTTCCGGGCGGTGTCAGCGGTGCCGTATTACGACTCTGCGGCCGCGAGCCGGTACCCCATGCCGCGCACCGTGACGAAGTGGTGGGCGCCGAGCTTGTTCCGCAGATACCGGACATAGACATCAACCACGTTCGAGCCCGGGTCGAAATCGTATCCCCACACCCGCGAAAGCAGCTGTTCTCGGCTCAATACCTGGCCTGGGTTTCGAAGGAAGGCCTCCGCCAGAGCGAATTCACGGGCGGAAAGGTCAACTTCGCGATCGCCCACCAGCGCCCGGCGGGTACGCAGGTCAAGCTGCAGTGAATTGTGCGTGAGGATCGAACTTTCAGCGGCGGGCAAGTTCTGGCGCAGTCGCAATCGGACCCGGGCCAGTAGCTCCTCAAATCGGAATGGCTTAACCATGTAGTCGTCGGCTCCTCCTTCGAGGCCAGCCACGGTGTCATCGGTGGAACTTCGTGCCGAGAGGATAATCACGGGGGTGCGGTTTTTTGCCTCCCGCAGCCGGCGTAACACCGTGAAGCCATCCTGGTCGGGCAGGCCAAGGTCCAGCACGATCAGTTCGAAGTCGCCAGTCTGGGCGAGGTGGTATCCGTCGCGCCCGTTGGCGGCCACGCACGGAACATAGCCGGCCGCACGCAGTCCCTTCGCGACGAAGGAACTGATCCTTTCTTCGTCCTCGACAATGAGGATCTGGCTCATGGTGACTCCTTCATCGGCGCGGCTTCCGGTGCTCCGTCAGGCCCAGGGTGAGTCTCGTGCGCGGCGGTTTCCTCAGTCCCGGAGCCGGAGCCGGAGTCTGGACGGAGCGGCAGGACCAAAGTGAAGGTGGAGCCAGCTCCCACCTCGGACACTAGGTCAACCTGCCCGCGGTGCGCCTCGGCAATGGCACTGACGATGGTCAGCCCAAGGCCCGAGCCGTCTGCGCGCTTGCTGTTGGAACCCCGGACAAACCGAGCGAAAATGCGCTGATAGTCTCGCGGTGCGACTCCGACCCCCTCGTCCCGCACCCATAACCGNNATCACCCAACGGCGCGGGCCCAGGCCTCGGGCCTTGTCGAGCACTTCATCGGTGAGTTGGCCCGCATGGGTGCGCGAGGTGCGCACGAAGTCCGGACGTGAGCTGCCAGCGAGCGTGACGAGGTCATCGACAAGTAGGCGCATCCGGTCAAGTTCATCCAACGCGACAGCCCGAACGGCATCGACGTCACTGACGTCGGTTGAATCCTGAAGTTCGAGATGGCCCTGGATGATGGTGATCGGAGTCCGTAGCTCGTGCCCCACATCGTCGAGCAGTTGCCGCTGGGAGCTGAAAGAGCTCTCCAGTCGGTCCAGCATCGCGTTCACTGTACGCGTGAGTTCGGACAGGTCGTCGTTGCCGGTAACGTGAATCCGCTGCGAGAGGTCCGAGTCGCTGATGCTTTTGGTCGTGTCACGTAACCGCCGGATCGGTTTGAGGAGGTTTCCCATCAGAAACCATCCGGCAAGTCCCGTCGCGACGACGGTGAGCAGGCTCACCAGCGCATAGAGTCCGAACGTACGGTTCAGATCGGCGCGCTCTGCGCCGATGTCGAAGGCGCGGACGAAGACGACCGGTTCGTCGTCTTGCGCCAGCTTCAGCGGAACCACAATGGACCGGTAGGTGGCGGTATTCGTGGTGAGGGTTTCCACGCGGACGGTCCCGGAGCGTGCGCGCTCCGTGCTTGCACGCACGAGGCCGGGATCGTCCTCCAACCGGACACTGACCGCGTTGTTGGCCACCAGGAAGGCCGTCCCGTTCCGCACGCCCATCATGCCTTCGGAGGGTGAGGGCATGGTGCGTTCCATGGCCATGTAGACCAGGCGGTCAGCGTTGCTGAAAGTGGCCCCGGTGTCAGGATCGATCCCGGTGTCCATCAGGGACTGGAGTTCGCTGAATCCACGGGCGAGCGAACTGTCCATTTCCTCATTGAGATTGTTCAGCTGCACCGCATAGGCTGTCGCTCCTGCCACCACCAGGCCTGCAGCCGAGAGCGAAAGGACAGCGGCCAACACTCGCCCGCGCACGGTCCAGCGACCCCGGAGGATGTCGAGAACCTGGCTCCTTGGCCAGTTCGCCGCCCGCGATCGGCGGGAGGAGGAATTTTCGTGGCGCTCGGGTGGTTTGGTTCGTCTTCTGCTGGTTTGTGGTGAACCTTTAGCCATCGGCAGGGTCGTCGTTACCTGGACCACTGTTGCTGCCACCGCCACCGCTGTCATCAC
>DGBL01000182.1 GCA_002384315.1 Micrococcaceae bacterium UBA4005
GACGGCTCCGACGCGATGCGCTGGTTCCTCATGGCCTCCCCGATCCTGCGCGGCGGGAACCTCGTGGTCACCGAGCAGGGCATCCGCGATGGGGTGCGGCAGGTCATCCTGCCGTTGTGGAACGTCTGGCATTTCTTCAGCCTGTACACCAATGCCGCCAACGGTGGTGGGGGATTCGAGGCTCAGCTGCTACCGGGTGCTGCCGCCGACGTTCTGAAAGAACCGCTCGACCGGTACATCCTTGCAAACACCGGCAACCTTGTCCGGGAGGTCACCGCTTCGCTGGATGCCTTCAGCATCAGCGACGCCTGCGAAACGCTGCGCCGCTACCTGGATACGCTCACGAACTGGTATGTCCGGCGCAGCAGACAGCGGTTCTTCGACGAGGACCCGGAGGCCTTCAACGTCCTCTACACCTGCCTGGAAACGGTCTGTCGGGTTGCTGCGCCGCTGCTGCCGCTGGTGTCGGAGGAGATCTGGCGTGGACTCACCGGCGGCCGTTCCGTTCACCTCACGGACTGGCCAGACGCCGCGGTCTTCCCGGCCAGCGACGGCCTGATCGAAGACATGGAGCGCACCCGGCAGATCTGCTCCGCCGGGTCAAGCCTGCGCAAGGCAGCCAACCTGCGGGTCCGCCTTCCGCTGTCCACCCTCACCGTCGTCGTCCCGGCAGCGGCCCGCCTCGCTGGAAGCTATCAGACGATCATTGCCGAAGAGCTCAACATCAAGGACGTCCGCCTGGTTGACGCCGAGCTGGTGGAACCGTCGGAATTCGGGATCACTCAGCGGCTCGCGGTCAATGCACGGGCCGCCGGGCCTCGCCTTGGCCGGAACGTGCAACACGCCATCAAAGCAGCCAAGACTGGTGACTGGAGCGTGGACCCGCACGGACAAGTGCGCGCCGGCGAGCTGGAACTGGAACCACACGAATACACGCTGGAGACCGTCGTGGACGGCGGCGAATCAGCAGCGAACGCGGTGGCGATGCTCCCGGAAGGCGGCTTCTTGGTACTGGACACGGTCGTCACCGCCGAGCTCGCTGCCGAAGGCACTGCGCGGGATGCGATCCGTGCGATCCAGCAGGCCAGACGGGATTCGGACCTGCATATCAGCGACCGCATTGACACAACGGTTACAGTTCGTGACGAGGTCGCGGGCGCTGCGCTGCGCAACCACGCGGACTTGGTCACCGTGGAAACCCTGAGCCGGCAACTGCGGGTTCTGGTCGATGAGGGCGCGAGCGAAGAATTCGTGGTCGCCGTGGAGAGGAACGCATGACCCCCGACTTTGAGAGCGTCGACGAATTCTCAGTGGATAGCGTGTACGCCGAACTTCTGGCGCGGGCACCCGAGGACCGAATGGAACCGCGGATGGCGCCCCTCCACCGCGCCATGGAAATCCTGGGGGAGCCGAACAAGGCGTTCCCGGTGATCCACCTGACCGGCACGAACGGCAAGACGTCCACGGCGCGGATGATCGAATCGCTGCTGCTGGCGCACGACCTGCGCACCGGACGTTACACGAGCCCGCACTTGTCCCGGATCACCGAGCGGATCAGCGTCGACGGCGAACCTGTATCGGATGAGACGTTCGTGCGAGTCTGGGATGAGATTCGCCCCTACATCGGCATCGTCGACGCTGAACTCGATGCTGCAGGCGAAGCCAGACTCACCTATTTTGAATGCGTCACGATCCTTGCTTTCGCCGTGTTCGCGGACCAGCCGGTCGATGTTGCGGTCATCGAGGTGGGACTCGGCGGAATCACCGATGCCACGAATGTCGCTGACGGGCAGGTCGCGGTCGTGACCCCTATTTCACTGGACCACACGGACCTGCTTGGCGAGACGGTCCGGGAGATCGCCTTGGAAAAGGCCGGGATCATCAAGCCCGGCGGGTTCCTCATCAGTGCAGCACAGCCGCCGGAGGCAGCGCAGGTACTGCTTGAGAAAGCCCGTAGCGTGGGTGTCGAATTCCGGTTCGAAGGTATCGAATTTTCGGTGGACGACCGGTCTGTGGGCGTTGGGGGACAAGTCCTCTCGGTGACTGGGATAGCGGGGCGGTACCCGGAACTGCTGCTACCGCTCCACGGCGAGCACCAGGGGCAAAACGCCGCCGTGGCGGTTGCCGCGGTCGAGGCCTTCCTCGGCGCCGGGAGCCGGGAACTGGACATCGACGTCGTACGCGCCGGACTGCGCGCGGCCACCTCGCCAGGTCGGCTTGAGGTCGTGCGCACCGCTCCGACCATTATTGTGGACGCGGCCCACAATCCCGCCGGTATCGAGGCTTCGGCCAAGGCCATCAACGAGTCCTTCGCGCTTGACCGGCTTGTCTTGGTCGTGGGCGTGCTCGAAGGCAAGGACACCGCGGGAATCTTCGTGGAACTGTTCGATATCCTCGGCGGAATCGCCCGGGACCTGTGCCTGACCCAGTCGACTTCACCGCGGGCAGTCCCGGTCGGGGAACTGCTCCAGGATGCGCTGGCCGCCGGATTCGCCGAAGAGCACATCCACCTGACCGAACGCCTGGATGACGCTCTCGAATGGGCAGTCATGAAGGTCGAGGAAGACCAGGAACAGCACGGGGCCATCCTGGTGACGGGATCGATTACGGTAGCGGGCGAAGCCCGCATCCTGCTGGGAAAGTGACCCGATGGCCCGACTGACCAAGGCGCAACGGGAATGGCGCCCAGGCATGCCCAAAAAACGGCGTTCCATTATGATTCTTTTTGCCTCGACGGTACTTTCGCTCGAAGCTTTCGTGGTGTTTTTTGGAACGCTGGCAGTCTTCGGCCTCCGCCGCGGGGAGCTCCCCGCCTCCCTGATCCTCGGCGGCGGAGCGGTGCTGAGTCTCGTGCTGATCCTCACCTGCGCGGTCCTGACACAACGCTGGGGGAGGATTGCCGGGTCGCTGTTGCAGCTACCGGTAATCGCCATCGGGTTCCTGGAACCAACCATGTTCCTTATCGGGACTGCCTTTGCCATCACCTGGGTGTACGGGCTGCGCACCGGACATCGCCTTGACCGTGAGAACGCGGAGCGGGACCGCCGGCAGGCTGAGTGGGAGCGGAACCATCCACGAGCAGATCCGGCCTGAGACCATGTCCATCCCCACCCTTCGTGTCGGGGCCTGCCAGCCCAGCCACGGTGTCATGATCAACAACCCCTTGGAGCAACCATGAGCATCGAACAAACCCTCGTCCTGGTCAAACCGGACGGTGTCAGCCGCGGACTAACTGGCACGATCCTGTCCAGGGTCGAGGCCAAAGGATACGCCCTGGCCAAGCTGGCATTGCTCACCGCGACGCGGGACATGCTCGAAGAGCATTACGCAGAGCACGCGGGCAAGCCTTTCTACGAACCCTTGGTCGAGTTCATGCTCAGCGGTCCCCTGGTCGCGGCAGTATTCGAAGGAGAGCGCGTGATCGAAGGATTCCGGTCGCTGGCAGGGGCGACTGACCCGACGACGGCGGCGCCAGGCACCATCCGCGGCGACTTCGGACGCGATTGGGGCGAGAAGGTCCAGCAGAACCTGGTGCACGGCTCGGATTCCGCGGAGTCCGCCCTGCGGGAAATCACTATCTGGTTTCCCTGATTTTCCTTGATCAGCGTGCGCAGCATCTAGTGGAATGGTTTTCCATTTACCCTCAGTGAAGCCCCGGTGCGGTCGAGGTAAGGGGTGATTCCACCCAAGTGCATCGGCCAGCCGGCTCCCGTGATCATGCACAGGTCGATATCCTGCGCGGAAGGAACCACCTTCTCCTCAAGCATCCGTCCGATCTCCTCGGCCAGCGCGTCCTGTGTGCGTCGCAGGACCTCGTCGCTGCTTGCTGCGGTAGTGCCGCGCTGCAGCAGCGCCAGGGTGGTTTCCGGCACCACCTCGGTGCCATCGTCCTGCGTCACCCAGAGACTTTTCCGGCCCGCGTCAATGAGCCGTTGCTGGTTAGCCGAGACATGGAAACGATCACCGAATGCAGCGCGGAGGGACTCCTGCACATGCTGGCCCACGGGCAGCCCGACCAGCGCCAGGAGACGAAACGGTGTCATGGGAAGGCCCATCGGGCGCAGCGCCAGATCGGCCGTCTCAGGATCGGTCCCCTCGTCGAAGACTTTGGTGATTTCACCGAACAGGCGTCCCAAGATGCGGTTGACCACGAAAGCCGGAGCATCGCTGACCAAGACCGCAGTTTTGCGCAGCCGTTTGGCAAGCACGAAGGCCGTGGACACCACCGCGGTATCGGTCTGCGGCGTGCGGGCGATCTCCAGCAGGGGCATCGCCGCCACCGGGTTGAAGAAGTGGAAGCCGATTACCCGTTCCGGGTGGGTGAGACCCTCGGCCATGCCCGCTACGGAGAGCGAGGAGGTATTGGTTGCCAGGATACAGTCGGAAGCGACTACGGATTCCAGTGCGCTAAAGACCTGCTGTTTGACGGACAATTCCTCAAACACGGCTTCGATGACGAAGTCAGCGTCCGCGAAGGGCGCATATGAGACAGACCCGGTGACCAGGGCTTTGGTGCGGTTGGCGGCGTCCGAACTGATCCGCGCGCGCGCGAGCAATGCATCGACGTCAGCGTGCACGCGGGCCACGCCTGCCTCCACCCGCGCCTGGTCGAGGTCGGTCATGACGACCGGAACGCCGAGTTGGCGAGCGAACAGCAAAGCGAGCTGGCTCGCCATGAGTCCGGCGCCGACCACGCCCACTTTCCGCACCGGTCGGGCCAGCGCCGCGTCTGGGGCTCCGGCGGGCCGCTTTCCACGCTTCTGCACCAGGTCCAGGAACGCATAGACCGTGGACTGGAACTCTGGAGTCCGCATCAACTCCGCGAGCGCCTCGCATTCCGCGGCGGCTGACTCCTCCCGGGTGAGCCTAGGGCCGGCCTCCAGCAAATCCAGCACCCGCGCCGGGCCGGGAGCAGCGTTCGAGGTTTTGCGCTCCACGAACGCCCGGCCGGCCTGGACCGCGGCTGCCCAGTCGCCGTCGTCGTACCGGGACTTCGATGCGCGCCTCTGCTGGACCGCCGTACGGGAGGTGTCCTGCGAGAGGACGTCGCTGACCCACTCGAGGGACTGCTCAAGGAAGTCTGCCGGCTCGAACTGGGCGTCTGCTATGCCGAGTTCGTAGGCCGCGCGGCCGTCGAGCATCCGGTTGTTACTGAGCGGGTTTTCGATCATGACTTTCACGGCGGCGTGCGGACCGATCAGCCGGGGCAGCTCATACACCCCACCCCAGCCAGGGACCAGTCCCAGGAACGCTTCGGGCAGGCCGATCGCGCGGGCGCCGGTGGACACCGTGCGGTAATTCGCGGCCAGCGCGACCTCCAGCCCGCCGCCGAGGGCCACCCCGTTGACGAACGCGAAACTCGGAACCCCGGGTGCGCGCAAGAGGTTGTACGCTTCGTGGCCAAGTTCGGCCATGAGCCGCCCGTTATGGCCAGCTTGCAGTGTTTTTACCGTGGACAGATCAGCTCCGGCTGCCAAGTAATGGGGTTTTCCCGTGATGCCAACAGCCTGGATCTCCCCGGCCAGCGCACGGTCGCGCAGGGACTCCAGCGTTGTGCCCAGTTCAATGAGGGTTCGGGGTCCAAGCGTGGTGGGCCTGCGCTCATCAAGGCCATTGTCCAGGGTGATAAGCGCCATGACTCCGGCGTTTCCGCCGAGCTCGATGTCCTCAACCAGGCAATGAGTGACGATTTCGTCGGGGACGAGGGAGGCCAGCTCCCCATAACGCTCAAAGCTCATGCCGTTTCCTGTCCGTAGTCTTCGTGGTGTGGATTTTCCCAGACGATGGTTCCGCCCATACCCAGGCCGATACACATGGTGGTCAGTCCATACCGGACTGAATGGTCCTCGTCGAATTGGCGGGCGAGCTGCGTCATGAGGCGCACGCCGGAGGCAGCGAGCGGGTGCCCCACAGCTAGCGCGCCGCCATACCTGTTCACCCGGGCGTCCTCCGCAGCAATCCCGAAGTGGTCCAGGAAAGCGATGACTTGGACGGCGAAAGCTTCGTTGATTTCGATGAGTCCGATATCACCCATGCCCAGCCCGGCTTGCCGGAGCGCCTTTTCAGTGGCTGGAACGGGACCTAGGCCCATGACCTCGGGCTCGACCCCGGCGAACGCGAAGGAGACCAGTCGCATCCGGGCCGACAGGCCCAGCTCGCGGGCAGCATCTGCCGAGGCCAGGAGTGCCACAGTGGCTCCGTCGGTGAGT
>DGBL01000062.1 GCA_002384315.1 Micrococcaceae bacterium UBA4005
TCTGAGTGGGCCAACCTGCGCGGACACCTTGGCGGACAGCCACCCGCGGTGGACCTCTCCGCGGAGAGGACACTGGCCGCTGTGCTGGTGAACTGCTCGCGGGACGGCATGATTGACGCCGCGCACGATCTCTCCGAAGGCGGACTCGCCGCCGGGCTGGCTGAGATGGCCCTCCGCTTCGGCGTGGGCGCGCGCATCGGCATCGACGAACTGTGCGAGCGGGACGGAGTTGACCCGTTTACCGCACTGTTCAGCGAAAGCCAGGCCCGCGCCGTCGTCAGCGTCCCGCGTTCCGAGGAAGTGCGGTTCAACGATATGTGTACCGCACGGAACTTTCCGGCCATCCGGATCGGTGTGGTGGATACCGAGAACGAAGCCCTCGACCTGCAAGGGCATTTCACCCTCCCGGTAGACGAACTCGCCGCAGCGCACCAGGCCACCCTGCCGGGGCACTTCGGGTAAGGCAAAGCGCTCGGCAGTCGAAGCTACCGCCGTATGCCCGCCGCCTAGCTCAAACGGCGAGCTCGCACGCGGCTTTCAGGTAGCGCTCGGTGACGTAGTCCTGGGCGAGCCGCGCCACGGGCGCACCGAGCCGGTAGGCCAGGGTGGACGGCACACTGTAAGCGGCCACCCGGAACAGCAGCTGGCCTTGGCTGGTCAACTCCGCGTAGAAGCCTTCCTCCCCGCGGGCCGGATGGCCGGCAAGCGTGCCGTACCCAAAGCCTGCGCGCTGCCCCAGGACCGGGTCCCCGCCGTCGTCGTCCTGGATTTCGCGGGCCCAGATCACCCGGCAGGGGGCGCCCAGGCGCAGCCGTCCCACCCCGAACCCGGGACTCACCGTGACCCCGACCGCGGCGCGCGGAGCGTCTGCGGACACCCGAAGGCCAGCGAGCCGGTGAAGCTGCCAGGAGAGAATGCCGTTGCTCAGCGCTGCGAACGCGCGGGCAGGATCCTTCGCGGCGAGGGCCACATCCCGGCGCACTAGCCGGTACCCCTCCGGCCAGTTTCCCTCCAACGGCTGCGGATACGGCCGCTCCGTTCGTCCCTGTTCGGTATATGTGAATCCGGTCATCTGCTGCCGCCTCCTCAGGACTGCCTGCTCGTTGCCAGCGCTATTTTCCTGGTCCGAGCCTATCCGCCGGCGCGGGTAACGGCACTGCAGTATGGTCGGACTTACCTCCTCCCGCTGCTGGCCCAGTGGTGGCAGGATGAACGGACACACCAGCACAGGAGGCCACCATGGGAAAGACCGGCCGTAACGTCGCCCGGGCGGCAGACGCGGCAGAGGACCTTACCGATTCGCGGGCGTTTATCCTGGCGGCACGCGCCGGCTACATCGCCGCAGGCATCCTCCATCTGCTCATCGGTGCGATCGCCCTGCGGGTAGCGTTCGGCGGCGCTGGCAGCGCCGATCAAAGCGGCGCCCTCTCGCAGCTCGATTCAAGCCCCGGGGGGACGCTGCTGCTGTGGGCGTGCTTCCTTGGCAGCACCGCCCTAGCGCTCTTCCTGCTCGGCGAGGTGCTCTTCGGCGCCAACCAGTTGCGCGATCGCGACCGAGCCTCGTTTCGAGCGAAGAACGGCGTGAAAGCCGTGGTTTACGCCTCGATCGGAAGCACCTTTGCCTTCTACGCGCTCGGAGGTTCGCGGGACAGCAGCTCCTCGACGCAGGCCACCAGCACCGCGCTCATGTCCCACCCTGCAGGAGCCGCTCTGCTCGTCGCTGTAGGACTGGGGGTGATGGCGGTCGGCGGCTACTTCGCATACAGCGGCATTACGCGCCGTTTCGGTAAAAACCTCCGCGGCCTGCCCTCCGGCACCGCAGGCAAAGCCTTCATGGGCCTCGGCTCCGCCGGGTACGTCGCCAAAGGTGCCGCGCTTTTGGTCCTGGGGATGCTGTTCGTGGTGGCGACCGCTAAAAACAATCCGGCGGAATCGACCGGGCTCGACGGCGCCCTGAAGTCTCTGCAGGAACAACCGTTCGGCGCGGGAATTCTGGGAATCATCGCGGCGGGCCTCATCGCTTACGGGGTGTTCATGGTGATCCGCGCCCGCTACCAGCGCATGTGAGCGGAGGACGCCGTCGTTCATCAGTGCCCGCGGCGGCCAGCCTCGATGACGGGGCAAGTATCCATGACGACGTCGAGCCCGGCGCTGCGGGCACGCTCGGCAGCCTGCTCATCCACCACCCCGACCTGCAGCCAGACCGCGCCTGCCCCGACGGCTATGGCCTGGTCCACGACAGCACCCACCTTCACTGAATTCACAAAACAATCGACGACGTCGATGCGCCCGGGGACTTCGGCCAGGCTCCGGTAGCCTGCGGCCCCGTGCACTGGGTCGCCCTTCAGGCTGACCGGAACCACCTCGATGCCGAGCTGTTCGATCAGGTAGCGGGACACCCGCACGGCCGGGCGCCTCGGGTTATTGGATAAGCCGACCACCGCCCAGCGGCCCTGGGCGGCGAGCAGCCTGTCGATGGTCTGCGGATCGTTCTGATGTGCCACGGCCATTGCCTCTCTGCGGTGACCTCCAGCTTAGAACGCGGCTCTCGCCGCGGATTTACGTAGGATGGTTGAACCAGCAACCCTCCGGATCCGCCGCCCCACTCCAAGGAATCAGATGACCGACCCCGCACTAATTCCTACGCCGGCCGTAATTGTCGATGGTGATGTGCTGGATAGGAATATTGCCCGAATGGGATCGGTGCTCAGTGCCCGGGGAGTGGCTCTGCGTCCCCATGTGAAGACCCACAAAGTTCCTGAAATCGCGGCGAAACAGCTTGCCGCCGGGGCGGTGGGTATCACGGTGGCAACAGTCGGCGAAGCAGAAGTTTTCGCCGGTAGCGGTGTCACCGACATTTTCATTGCCTACCCGCTATGGGTGGATAAGGCGAAAGCCGGGCGGCTACGCCGCCTCGCAACGACGACCCGGATCACGGTCGGCGTGGACTCATTAGCGGGTGCCGAGGCGATGGGCAGGGGGTTGGGATCTGATGCGGGCAGAATCCTGGTCAGTGTCGAGATAGATAGCGGGCATCATCGCAGCGGCGTCGCGCCCGCGGACGCCGCAGATATCGCCCACGGCGCCGCGCAGGCCGGATTGAGCGTCGTCGGCGTCTTCACCTTCCCCGGACACAGTTACGCCCCCGGGCAGGCGCCGGCTGCAGCACGGGACGAGGATGCGGCGCTGCGCGAAGCCGCGGCGCAACTGGAGGCCGCCGGTTTCCCCATGACCCATATCAGCGGAGGATCCACACCCACTGCGCTTCTTGACGGACCGACCGCAGCCACCGAGCTGCGCCCCGGAGTGTACGTATTCGGAGACGCCCAACAGTGGGAACTCGGGCGCTGCAGACCGGAAGACATCGCCTTGACTGTGGCCAGCACAGTCGTCAGCCACCAGCGCACGGATTCACAGCAACCCGGACGATTCATCCTCGACGCCGGAAGTAAGATCCTCGGCAGCGACCGGGCACCCTGGGCGACCGGCTACGGCCGCCTCCTCGATCACCCGGACGCACGGATCACCGCGCTGTCCGAACATCACGCAACTGTCGAGTGGCCTCGTGGGCAGGTGCTCCCGGAACGTGGCAGCCGGCTGCGGGTGGTCCCCAATCATGTCTGCCTGACCATGAACCTCGTCGATGAAGTCCACCACCTCAGCAACGGCGCCGTCGCCGGACGGTGGGCAGTCGCAGCCCGGGGCAAAAACTCGTAGGACCACACGCACGCGGTCCGGATCGATCCCCAAACGCAGGGCTATGTGACGCCGCGGAGCGTCACAAATTTGCGCAAACCGGCGCCCGTGGCGTTTAGTTAGCTATTGACCATCCCGAGCGGCTGAGAGACCTGGATCAGTGAAGCCGCAGCAACCCTGGTTGCCCGTGCATCTCCCCGATGCCGGACAATAACAAGGATCAAGCCATGGGAACCGGCAGCTGAAAGCTCCGGTCAAGGCTTGTCCCCGTAGGGTGCTACCGCCAGGACCGATGGAGCTACCCATGACTGCAGTCCTGGCCCCCGGCCACCCCTTGTCCCTTCACACACCCAAACAGGCCCTGGACGTCACGTTCACCGGCGTCGGGCGCAGTTTCGGACCCCAAGATTTCGCGCACGTGGTGCTGCGGGATATCACCGTCACCGTCAAAGCAGGCGAAGTCCTGGCCATCCTCGGAACCAGCGGTTGCGGAAAGTCGACGCTGCTGCGTGCCGCGGCCGGCCTGGACCCGGTGAACACCGGGACTGTCCTGATTGACGGCACCTCCGTCCATGGGATTGACGAACGGTGCGCATTCGCCTTCCAGGAACCCCGACTCCTTCCCTGGCACAGCCTGCAGGCGAATGTGGCGATCGGGCTTCCCCGCGCCTCAAGCGCCAGTGCGGGCAAGGCCAAGGTTGCCGAACTGCTTCATCTGGTTGGGCTGGACGAATTCGCCCGGCACCGTCCACGCGAGGTTTCCGGCGGGATGGCCCAGCGCGCCTCCCTGGCACGGGCCCTGGCACGGAACCCAGGGGTCCTGCTGCTGGATGAACCGTTCGGTGCCCTCGACGCGCTCACCCGGATCAAGATGCAGGATCTCTTGCTGGATATCCACCGCGCGCAGCCGACTACCGTCCTGCTGGTCACGCATGACGTCGACGAAGCACTCCAGCTCGCTGACCGCGTGTTGGTTCTGGGCGCGAACGACGACGGCCCCGGCTCGACGGTCGCCGACCTGGTCAGCGTGCCCGGCGACCGTCCCCGGAACCGCAACTCCACCGCCCTGGCACAGATGCGCAGCTCACTGCTCAGCCTCCTCGGAGTACACGGGCACTAGCCCCTGCCGCCACTGCCCGTCAGTGTCTGCGATCCACCCGCACCACCCCCATACCTCACCCCACCCCAGCACCGGGAGTCCCCGGCCTGCACCCATACCGAAGGAACCAT
>DGBL01000007.1 GCA_002384315.1 Micrococcaceae bacterium UBA4005
GGAGAGCGCCCCCATCCTCTTCGGAGCCATCGAAGCGTTGCGTATTCCGGTGGAGTATCTGGCGGAACTTTTCACCGCCGGTGATACGGAAATCGTCAGCGGCGTGCTCCGGCGGCTCGCTGCCATGCGGGCGTACATGCGCGGAATAACGCTGGGCGCCGACCCGGATGAGAGCATTCCGGCGAAGGTGGGTATGTCCGGAGAGAAGATGTACGAGATGTACCGGCTGATGGCCATTGCGAAGTACGCCGATCGGTACGTCATCCCGGCCGCGCACTACGAACAGGCCCACAATCTGGAGGAAATGGGCTGCTCGCTCGATTTCGACGACGGTCCGGGCATGTATCCGTCGGCGTCCTTCGGCGAAGCCAGCGGCAAGCCCACGCCTGTCGCCGTCGAAAATTTCCATGCGCTGAAACAGCGCCAGACCTCCGAGGGCTTCGCCTCCCCAGGGTCCATGCGCGGACGGGTCAACCTGCTGAACTGGGATGGAAGCGGTGTTCCTGAGGGATTGTTCCCGCAGGCCGATGGGAAAGCCGGGGTCGGCAATGACTGACCACCGCCGCGTCTATTTGGCGGCGTCGCTCCTGCTGGACTACCCGCGCGAAGGATTCGATGACACTGCGCGCCTGCTCATTGACGAACTCGCCGCGGAAACTGGCGAACCGGCCCAGGCACTGGCGCGGGCTGCGCGTGACCTGCTGGAACTGCCCGTTGCCGAGCTGCAACGCCAGTATGTCGACACCTTCGACCTGAGCCGCAAGCACGCCCTCTACCTCTCCTATTGGACGGACGGCGATACCCGACGCAGGGGCGAGGTGCTTGCCGCGTTCAAGAAGCGCTACCGGGCAAGCGGATTCCTGGTCAATCTGGGCGGAGAACTTCCCGACTACCTTCCGGTGGTGCTGGAGTATGCAGCGCTCGCCGACTACGCCGATGGCCAGGCAATGCTGCAGGAATACCGGCCCAGCCTCGAACTGCTCCGAATGGCGCTCGAGGAGAACGGATCACCCTACCAGCACGTCCTGCTGGGATTGTGCGGGAGTCTTCCCGGAAGTTCGCCTGCCGACCGGCAGCAAGTCATGGCCATGGCCGGGTACGGTCCGCCAACAGAGTCGGTGGGACTGGACCCCTATGACCCCCGCCTATTACCGCTCCGGGAGAGCTGATCGTGGATATTGTGCTCTGGGGGATCCTGCCCTATGTGATGGTGGTTGTCATTGTCGGCGGGAGCCTGTGGCGCTACCGGTATGACCAGTTCGGTTGGACCACCCGGTCGTCCCAGCTCTACGAATCCCGGTTGCTGCGAATTGGCTCCCCGATGTTCCACTTCGGACTCATCTTCGTGGTCGTGGGCCACGTCGTCGGGCTGCTGATCCCGAAGGAATGGACGACCGCAGTCGGCGTAAGCCAGGAGTTCTACCATTTCAACGCGCTGCTGGTCGGAAGCATCGCCGGGTTCAGCACGCTTGCTGGATTAGCCATATTGATCTACCGGCGCCGACGCACCGGCCCTGTCTTCATGGCAACCACCAAGAACGACAAGGGGATGTACATCGTCTTGGTGGCCTCGATCGTGCTGGGAATCTGGACCACGCTGGCGAGCACCTTCGCAGCGGATGCGCACGCGTATAACTACCGCGAAACTGTTAGCCCGTGGTTCCGCTCACTCTTTATCCTGCAACCGGATATCGATTCGATGGCGGCGGCGCCCACCGAGTTCCACCTCCACACGTTGGTCGGGATGGCGTTGTTCATGCTGTGGCCCTTCACCCGCCTGGTCCATGCCTTCACCGCTCCGTTCCACTACCTCTTCCGTCCCTACATCGTGTACCGCAGCACGGACAAGCGCTCGAGTCCGGGCAGCAAAGCGCGCTCGCGCGGCTGGCAGCCCGTAGGTACCCGCGACAACAAAGGCCCACGTCGATGAATCCCACCCCGCCCGGTCGTGGCCGAAATCTCGTCCTGGCCACGACGGCATCCACAGCTGGCTTCTGGGCATGGACGGTGATCGCCCCGCTCGGCGCGCGCTACGCGGAGGAGCTTGCCTTGACGGCGACCCAGGCATCCGTGCTCGTGGCGACCCCGGTCCTGGTCGGAGCGCTGGGGCGGATCCCGGTCGGAGCGCTCACGGACCGTTACGGCGGGCGGTTGATGTTTACTGCGATCCTGCTGATCACAGCTCCCGCCGTCGTCCTGGTGTCCGTAGCCGGAGCGACAGGCTCTTATGTATTTTTGGTGGCCAGCGCGTTCCTGCTCGGCATTGGCGGAACGGTTTTTGCCGTCGGGATCCCTTTCGTTAGCGCCTGGTACGAACCATCCCGCCGGGGATTCGCCACCGGCGTGTTCGGTACCGGCATGGCAGGTACAGCGCTCTCCGCGTTTGTCACCCCGCGCCTGGTCCTTTCCGTTGGGTATACCGCGACCCACCTGCTCATCGCAGGACTCCTGGTCCTCATGGCGACTGTCGTCTGGTTCGGTCTCCGCGAGTCCCCGGGATGGGTGGCGAATACCAACCCACTGCTGCCCAAGCTCAGCGCCGCGGCCGGCTTGATGGTCACCTGGCAAATGAGTTTTCTGTATGCAGTGGTCTTCGGGGGGTTCGTGGCGTTCAGTAACTACCTGCCGACCTACCTGCGTGACATCTATGAGATGGACCTCACAGCCGCCGGAACCCGGACCGCGGGATTCGCACTGGCCGCCGTGCTGGCTAGGCCGTTGGGCGGGATCGCCGCGGACAGGTATGGCGCAAAGCCCGTAGTCATGTTGGCGCTCGGCGCCGTCGCCGTGCTGGCATTCGTGGTGAACCTGCGGCCCGAGGGCGAGATACCCACCGGCCTGACCTTCCTGTCCATGGCCGCCGCGCTGGGGCTGGGGACGGGCGGAGTTTTCGCCTGGGTCGGTGTGCTGGCGCCCGCGGACCGTGTCGGGGCAGTCGGAGGGCTGGTCAGCGCCGCCGGGGGACTGGGCGGTTTCTTTCCACCGATCATCATGGGCGCCACCTACAACGCGGCCGAGAAGAGTTACGCCATTGGTCTTCTGCTCCTAGTGGGAACCGCGATTGTCGCTTTTGTCTTCACCGCGGTCGCCGTCAGGCTGCGCCCTGCCCGTCGGGACCGGTGATTTGTTCAATAATCAGCGCATCGGGTACGCTGTGAAGACCAAAGACCGTCGGTCGTTGAGACTCCTCCCTGAAAAATCAGCAGAGAATCAACCGAAAGTCCCATGCTTGGGGCGGCCTGCGCAGGTGAACGAAGCAACTCCAGTCACAGGAAGCGTGGGCTCCGGCCCGAATCCTGGTCATTGTGAGTCAAGCCCCGTGCATCTGCATGGGGCGTTTTTATTGCGTGCGACCCGAACCACCGGCATCAATATCCCGGAAGGAGGGTTATGGCAACGCCAACCAAGGTAACTGCGGTGGATGAAATCGCCACAGATTTCAAGGAATCCACTGCTGCTGTTCTCACCGAATACCGTGGGCTTACTGTTGCACAGCTCAAGGAACTGCGCCGTTCACTCGGCCAGGACACCAAATATGCTGTCGTCAAAAACACCTTGACGGGCATTGCGGCCAAAGAAGCAGGCATCGACGCGTTCGATGGCAAGCTCGAAGGACCAACCGCAATCGCCTTTATCAAGGGTGACGCCATCGCGGCGGCAAAGAGCCTCACGGACTTCGCAAAGTCCAACCCGCAGCTCATCATCAAGACCGGGATCTTCGAGGGCAAGGCCCTCGAAGCCAGCGAAGTTGTTGCCCTGGCAGCACTCGAGTCCCGCGAACTCCAGCTCTCAAGGGTTGCCGGCGTGCTCAAGGCGCCGATGGCGGCTCTTGCGCGCACCATCGATGCACTGCGCATCAAGAACGAGGAGGAAAGTGGGGCGGCGCCAGCTGCGGCCACCGAAGCTCCTGCTTCCGACGAGGCCCCTGCTTCCGACAACGCCCCGGCCGCGGCGGACAACTCGACGGACGAAGCTGCAGCACCCGAAGAACAGTAACTTCTTCACCACCACACTCCGGTGCAGTGCACCATTATAGGAAGGACGCTTTAGCCATGGCGAAGCTCACCAACGAAGAGCTCATTGAAGCTTTCAAGGAACTGACCATCATCGAGCTCTCCGAGTTCGTCAAGCTCTTCGAAGAGACCTTCGAAGTTACCGCTGCCGCTGTTGCAGTTGCTGGCCCCGCCGGCGCTGCTGCTGAAGAGGTTGAAGAGAAGACTGACTTCGACGTTATCCTCGAAGCTGCTGGCGAGAAGAAGATCGCAGTGATCAAGGAAGTCCGCGCCATC
>DGBL01000207.1 GCA_002384315.1 Micrococcaceae bacterium UBA4005
TCCCTGCCATAGGGCCTGCATGCCGAAGGTCCGTTTGACTCCGGCCACCACATTGAACTGTTCATACTTTCCCTTGAATTTACGGAACTGGATCCCGCCCTGGGCGGCGGCACCGGCAAATACGACCGCGAGAACAACTATGAGCATGGGCAGCAACGTGTCCAGGATCGATCCCATGCCCGCACCGAGCGCAGCCAGGGCAACCTCGGGTTCGGGCTGTTTCACGAGGGCCCGGATCGTGAATACCTGGTCGTTGGCGGCGGAACTGGCCCGACCAATTGTCAACGGCAGCATCGCGGACGCGGCACCAATGCCCAGCCATGCGGTGACGTCCTGGGATTTGGACAGCTGACCCTTCGCGCGGACATCCTTCATCCGCTTATGGGTGGCTTGCTCAGTCCGTTCTTCTGTTGTTTCGGACATTCACACCGCCCCCATCAGCATTCGCGAGGCCTGATCGGCAAGGGAGGCAACGATGCGCGGTAGGGCGAGGAACACGACCGCGGAAAAGATGAGCGTCAGCAGGATTTTGAGCGGAAAACCAAGGGCGAAGGCATTCAGGGCCGGCGCCACTCGTGTCAGCAGCCCCATGCCGATGTCTGCGAGGAAGAGCACGACCAGCAGGGGGCCTGCGATCTGCACAGCGGAGAGGAACATCCCGGTGACCCCGGCCATGAGCGTTTCGGCGGATTCGGCTAGGTCGATCACCCCGCCCAGGGGCAATGCGCTGAAACTGTTGGTCAGCCCCCCGAGGATCAGCTGGTACCCATCCGAGACGAACAGCAGCGCCAGGGCCGTCATCTGGAACAGCCTGCTGAACTGCGCGCCATTGACCATCGACTGTGGATCGAACGCCTGAGCGAGCTGGAAACCTCCGAAGAGGTCAATCAGGTTCCCAGCCGACTGGATGGCGGAAAACACCACCATCACCAGAAAACCAAGCAGCGCCCCGGTCAGCAGTTCCATGGTCAACGCACCGACGTATCCGGCCGTATCGAGGGGCACATAGCCGGGTACCGTCGCCGGTGATACCGCGATCGCCAGCCCGATCCCCAGCATCACCTTGATGCGGACAGGGAACGCGTTATAGGAGAAAGGTGGAGCGATCACCAGGAAGGAAACCATGCGCACACCTGCGAGCATCACAGCCTCGAGCCACGCGAGGTTCACCGGAATCTCCATCGCTATCCTCCCCCGAGGAGCGAGGGAATCTTCTCGAACATCATGTGCGTGAAAGACACCATCTCGGCGATCATCCAGTGCCCTGAGACCAGGAGCATCAGGGCGACGGCGATCGCTTTGGGGACAAAGGACAGGGTAACTTCCTGGATCTGGGTAATCGACTGCAGGAGCGAGATTCCAAACCCGACCACCAACGCGGTGATCAGGACGGGAGCGGAGAGTTTCGCAGCGATCCATAGGCCCTGCAGCCCGATGTCGAGAACAGCGTTTGTATCCATCAGGTCACCGTGTAACTGCCGACCAGGGAGGTGATGATCAGTCCCCACCCGTCCACCAGCACGAAGAGGAGAATTTTGAAAGGAAGCGAAATCATTACCGGAGGAAGCATCATCATGCCCATCGACATCAGCGCGGAAGCTACCACCAGGTCGATCACCAGGAACGGGATGAAAATGACGAAACCGATGATGAACGCTGCCCGCAGTTCGGAAATCATGAATGCCGGTATGAGGGTCAGCAGCGGAACAGCCTCAGGCGTTTCCGGGTTGGGCAAGGACGCTGCCCGGGTCATCAGGGCGATGTCCTCCTCCCTCGTATGGCCAAGCATGAAGGACTGCAGCGGCGGCACGGCACTCTCGTAAGCTGGCCCGAATTCCACCTCCCCGTTGAGGTAGGGCTGGAGAGCTAACTCGTTAATCTGGGTGAGTACCGGCCCCATAATGAACAGCGACAGAAAGAGAGCCAAGCCGGCTAGGACCTGGTTCGGCGGGATGGACGGCAGGGAGAGCGCGTTGCGGGTCATCGCGAGCACAACGAAGATCTTCGTGAATGAGGACATCATCAGCAGCAGGGACGGAGCCACCGACAGAAGCGTGATACCCAGTAAGGTGACGATGGCCCCGGATGGTTCACCGTTGGGGCCGTTGATTTCCACCGAGAAACCCCCGCCTGGGTCCTCCGGAGCTGCAGGCTCTGTCGGCTCTACCGGATCCACTGGTGGAAACGGTGCTGCATGGGCCGCGACGGATGCCCACAGGAGCAGGGCAGCAACCATCACTGCGACGGCCAGCACGCGGCGCAGGTTGGTCGAACCCTGGGTGGACAATACCGGCATGCTCAGGACCTGGGGCCCTGCCGCAGCGCCACGGCGAGCCCGCGCCAGACCTGGGGCGAGAGAATTGAGCCGTGCAGGACGTCGTGCCCTTGGTGCGGCTGGGCGGCCCGCCGCCCGCCACCTTCGCGCTCGTTTGATGGGGCGAAATAGTGCGCAGGGGTCCGTTCCAGGAACCCGGCGAAGGACTCGGCGTCGGCGAGAGCCTCTGACGCGGGTAGATCCTCGGCATGGAGAACGTTGACGGTATGCTCCGTGACGCCGAGCATAAAACGCTTTCCACCGGTTTCGACAATCACCACAGAGGATTTCGGCCCCACCGGCTGGCGTCCGACGACGTTAACCTCCGCGGCTGCGCTGGCTGGCCCGCGCCCTTGGCTGATGCGCCGCTGCAACACCCACACAAGTGCGAGGACCGCTCCCAGGGAGAGCAGCACCCGCGCCCAGAGGATCAGTTCATCCATCTAGTTCAGGCCATCCGCAACGTCGAGGATCTTGGTAATGCGCACCGCATAGTCCTGGTCGACGACGACTACCTCGCCGTGGGCGATAACCCGTCCGTTCAGCAGGATGTCCGCGGGAGCTCCGGCCGAGCGGTCGAGCTCGACCACCCCGCCGGGCTCTAGATTCAGCACGTCACGCACAGACATACGGGTGCGGCCGATCTCCACGGTCAGGGACATCTCGACGTTGTTGATACGGCTGAGCTTGCTCGCCACTCCGCCCGCGCCTTTGACTCCGCCGCCAGCCAGCTTGGATGCGGCGGCGTTGTCGTTGACAACACCATTCTCCCGAATGCGGATACCGAACCACCCTGCGAGTCCGGCTGCTCCGGTGAGTTCAAATACCACCGTCTCCTCATCGGCGAAGAGCGACGCACCGTCCTGGATGCGGCACTCGCCCAGGACACCCGCACCCAATGTGGCAGCGGCGCTTTCCAGCGCCGGCCGCAAGACATTCTCCGGGGAGACCAGCGCCGCGCCAGCTCCCCCGGCCGCCTGCAGGTTGGAAGTGTCGATCAGGGTCAGCGCCAGGTCTGCCGAGATGGTGCCGACAAACGCGCCGATGACAGCCGCCGCGGCGACGTCGGCCGGCACCTGCTTACTGCTCACCGCTGGCGACAGCGGGACCTGGGACGGAAGCAGTTGGACCAGTGCGGTTGCAGCGGACGCGTGCAGGGTGTGGTTCATGGTCATCGGTGGGTCTCCTCGGTGTTGACGATGACGGCGGCCAACCGCGCGCCATGGGAACCTGCTGCCGCATGGGCAAGGGTACGACCCTCGACCGCAAGATTGAGCGGCCGGTGGGTGGGATGCGGAACTGGAAAAAGGTCGCCTACCGCTAGGTTCAAAATTACCCCTGGGCGCACGTTGACCGGGGTGAGCCGAAGGGACACATCCACAGGTACGTAGTTGAGCTGTTCTAGCATCAATTCCTTGGCGTTTTCCGCAGTGATGGTCGGATTGGCGGCCCCAAGCCCGGCCAGCAGAACCTCGGCAGGGATGGCAAGCGTAGCGTCCGCCTCAGCCTCGCCCACCCGGATCGTAAAGAAGGCAATAATCATCAGTTCGGTGGTGCCAGCGGCCTGGGCGAACTGGGAGTTGTGCTGGATGCTGTCCAGGCTCACGCCCCGGCCCAGCAGCGATCCCAGCGAATAGCGCAGGTCCTCCAGCGCGTCCTCCATCAGGCGGCTGACGAGCAACTGCTCAATCTGGGTGAACTTCCTCTCGGGCGCTTGCTGGCTTCCGTTCCCACCAAGCATGCGGCCCACCCAGGCAAGGCCTGCGGAGGTGGGAAACTGGATAACTGCCTTGGACTCCAGGTCCTCCAGGGCGAGGAGAACCATCGCGGTCGTCGATGGCAGGGACGCCGCATAGGCGTCATAGGTCTGCATGATCACCTGGTCCGATGTGACCTGCGATTTCACCCGCACCTTCGCCGTCAGCTGGGTACCCCATTGCCGCGCAAAGGTTTCGAAGGCCAGTTCAAGGATCCGGGTATGTTCACGCGCCAACGTTGTGGGTTGGCGAAAGTCGTAGACCTCGATAGGCGGCGATGCCCGCTGGGCACCGTTCGCTGGTTTTTTATCCTGTGGACTCACAGCTCCCACTATCGGACAGCAGACTGCTTAAGTAAGGCCCGGCTGGAACCAGTTCCCCGCGAACTGGAAGGTGGAAGTATGCCGGACCTTGCCCAGGCGCTAATGGTTCCGGGATTCCACGACGCCGGGGATCAGCGCGCTCACGGATTCGGTTTCGTTCGAGAGCACCACGATGTCCGTACGCCGGTTCAGCGCAAGCTCCGCTGGAGTTGTGCCGCGCGAGAGTGGGCGAGCGGAACCGAACCCCACCGCGCGAATTTTCGCAGGGTCCACGCCGTTTCCACCGATCAGGTTCCGGACTACATTGGTGGCCCGTTCCGAAGACAGTTCCCAATAGCGCGGATTCGGCGAACTGACTATTGCCGTATGCCCCTCGACGGCCACCTGGCGCTGCGAAGCTGAAACAACCGGCCGGATGGAATCCAGTACCTGGAGCGTCTGGCTCGTCAGATCCGCTGCGTCCGGGAGGAAGAAGGATTCCGCCCCGATCAGCCGGATGCTCAAGCCTCGCTCGTCGATGGTGAACTGCACGGTGTCCAGCAATCCCTTTCTGGCCAGGTCCTTGCTGATTTTGTCCCTGATGGCTTCCAGCTCATCGGTTTCCTTCACTGCGAGGTCAAAATCAGTCAGCCCCTCCAACTCTGAGTCGAGCTTGTCGGCGGTGACCACAACCCCTTCTGCGGTATCGATTTTTCCTACGTCCACGGCACCAAAACCGGTGGCCAGCGAATTCTTGAGCTGCTCGAATTTCTTGGCATCGATGGATGACATGGCAAACAGCACGATGAACATGCACATGAGAACCGTGACCATGTCCATATAGGACGCCATCCAGCGCTCGTCCGGGTGTTCCTCAGCCGGTTCGAATTTTTTCCGGCTTCGCCTGCGGCTCATGCAACGTCCCGTAGGCCCGCAGGAGCGTCTTTCGGCGACCGGTCCTTGGACTTCGTCTTTGTCTTTGCGGCAAGGGCGTGCGCTGGGACCATCGCACGGAGCCGTTCACCCAGGATGAGAGGTTGGCTTCCGGCCTGGATGGCGAGCACCCCCTCCATCAGCAGGTTCATCTGCGCAAGTTCAAGT
>DGBL01000113.1:0-2400 GCA_002384315.1 Micrococcaceae bacterium UBA4005
AGGCCCGCCTTGGACGCGGAATAGTTAATCTGCCCCGGAGATCCGTACAGCCCGACGACGGAGGAGATGAGCACTACCCGCCCGCGCCGCAGCCGGATCATCCCCTTCGAAGCGCGTTTGACCACCCGGAAGGCCCCGGTCAGATTGGTATCGATCACATCCGTGAAATCGCTCTCGCTCATACGCAGCAACAGCATGTCCCGTGTCATTCCAGCGTTGGCCACGAGCACTTCCACCGGACCGTGGGCCGCTTCGACGACACCGAACGCGGCGTCGATCTGCTCCTCGCTGGTGACATCGGCTTTGACACCCAGCAGCCCGTCCGGGACCTCGCCACTGCGATAGGTAATGGCGACCTTGTCCCCGTTTGCGAGGAAGGCACGGGCGATCGCCAGCCCTATTCCCCGGTTTCCTCCGGTGACCAGAACGCTTCGCCCGCCCTGCTGGCCGTCAACCTGCTCGGTAGTGTGCACCGACATACCCTACTTTCGTGGTTCCCTCCAGGACGGCATCGCCCCGGCATAATTTGCGTGACCTCGATAACGTGCTCCTACCGCCAGCCACCGAACCGATCCTAGCCGTGGAGCGTTCAACTTTAACAACAGCTTCGGCAGTGAGACAATCAAGAGGCAGACATGGGAGCGTGATGGGCAAGAACAGCAGGTACGAGGACGAAGTGCAAAGCATTTCGGATGTGAGCGAATCGCATACCGACCAGATGCGTTCGCGCATGATTAAATATTCGGTCTCAATGGTGATCAGGCTTATCTGTTTCGTCCTCGTTTTCGTCGTCGAAGGCTGGCTCCAGTGGGTCATGATCGCAGGCGCGGTGTTCCTGCCGTACTTCGCCGTGATCCTTGCAAATGGTGGCAGCGACACCAGCGAAATCCGCCATAGCGAGGCCTTGCTCAACGGTGCTCCGGCACCGGCGCTAGAGTCCGCTCCTGCCCCGGACGCCGCCGGCATCCGGGATGAAGAAGACAACCCCGCCACAGAAAGACCTACCGGCCGGCCCGAAGCCCAGGTGCTGGACGGGGAGGTGCTCCCCGATGAGGCCTCCCCCGCCCCGCAGAGAACTGAAAGCCGCGAGTGAGCCTCTTCGACCAGTTCCTGCCACCGACCGCGGACCGAGCCGCTGCGACCCGGCAGCCGCCGTGTTCCCGGAAAGCCTGCCGCAATGCCGCAGCGTGGATCCTGCTCTGGAACAACCCGAAGATCCACGACCCGCAACGGCGCAAGCAATGGCTCGCCTGCGCGGACCACCGCCAGTGGCTGGAAGAATATCTGCAGACCCGCGGCCTGTGGAAAGACACCGTGGCCCTTTTTCCCGACGACGGAGCGGACGCTTAGCGTGTATGGATTCCTTCTGACTCCGCGCTGGCTGGGATGGCTGGCGCTCGTCGCAGTCCTCTCCGCGGCCTGCGCTGGCCTTGGATTGTGGCAACTTGACCGGAGGGACACCGTGGTCGAGGATATTTCCGTCGTCAGGAACAACTATGAAAGCCCGCCGCTGCCCCAGTCCAGGGCGCTGCCCGCCTTCAGCTCCTACGATCCGCTATTGAAGTGGCAACCGGTGAAGCTCACCGGAACGTACGACGTCGGCAACCAACTCATCGTGCGGAACCGACCCTTTAACGGCCAACCCGGCTATGAGGTGCTCACACCGCTGCGGCTCGAAGATGGAACCGCGGTCGTAATCGACCGGGGGTGGTTACCGATCGGAGACAAGGTCGGCGGCAGGCCCGACACCGTGCCCGCCCCGCCCGAGGGCACGGTAACGGTCATCGCACGTCTTCGTCCCGCCGAACCGGACGTGTCCCGCGGCGCCCCGACCGGCCAGATCGCCTCGATCAACCTCGCCGGGTACGCCGGGCGGGTCGACTATCCGCTGCGCCAGGGAGCCTATGCCCTGCTAGTCAGCGAAACACCCCGACCGGCGGCACCGGCCCCGCTCGCATTCCCCAAACCATCCCTGGATGAGGGACCCCATCTTTCCTATGGCATGCAGTGGTTCGCTTTCGGGGCACTGCTCTTTGTCGGATTCGGGTACGCGGCGCGCCAGGAACGTCGGGTCCGCGATCTGGAACTGGCCGACGACAACGGGTCAGCCGGCATCCGGCAAGCGCCGGGCCCCCTCCGGGGAAAATCCGGACGCCGCACCGCCGAAGAGGAGGAAGACGCGATCCTCGACGCCCAGGGCATCAGCTGAGTGCTACGGAGTCAGGCTAGGGTGACCAAGTCCAGATAGTCGTCGTTCCACAGGTCCTCGACGCCGTCAGGCAAGAGCACCACCCGCTCAGGATTGAGCGCATCCACGGCGCCTTCGTCATGGCTGACCATAACCACTGCGCCCGTATAGTTTCGCAACGCCCCAAGGATCTCGGCGCGGCTCGCTGGGTC
>DGBL01000113.1:2442-9133 GCA_002384315.1 Micrococcaceae bacterium UBA4005
ACCGTTCGTTCCGTGTCGAGGGTCTCGTGTTCCTGCGCGTAGTAGCCGACCTTCAGCCCGTGTCCCGGGATGACGCGACCCGTATCCGGCGCATCGACGCCCGCGAGCATCCGCAGCAGAGTTGTTTTCCCGGCACCGTTGAGCCCAAGGATCACCACCTTGGATCCCCGGTCGATCGCCAGGTCCACGTCGGTGAAGATTTCCAGCGAACCGTAGGACTTACTCAGCCCCTCCGCCGTCATCGGCGTCTTGCCGCACGGTGACGGGTCCGGGAAGCGCAACGCTGCAACCCGGTCTGTTGCCCTGACGGCGTCCAGTCCGCTGAGCATACGCTCGGCCCGCTTGGCCATATTCTGCGCGGCGACCGCCTTGGTTGCTTTCGCCCGCATCTTATTGGCCTGATCCATGAGGACCTGCGCCTTTTTCTCGGTGTTGAGACGTTCGCGTTTGCGGGCTTTCTCATCCGTTTCACGTTGCTGGAGGTAGCGTTTCCACCCCATGTTGTAAATATCGATCGTGGCCCGGTTGGCATCCAGCTGGAAGACCTTGTTTACCGTGGCCGCTAGCAGTTCCACGTCGTGGCTGATCACGATCAACCCGCCCTGATGGTTTCGCAGGAATTCGCGCAGCCACGTAATCGAATCCGCGTCGAGGTGGTTGGTCGGTTCGTCGAGGAGCATCGTTTCGGCACCTGAGTAGAGGATGCGCGCCAGTTCGACCCGGCGCCGTTGTCCACCCGAGAGCGTCTTCAACGGCTGGTTCAGGATCCGTTCCGGAAGAGCGAGATTCGAGGAAATCGCGGCAGCCTCGGCCTCGGCGGCGTACCCGCCGCCAGCCAGAAACTCTGCTTCGATGCGGTCATAGCGGGCCATGGCTTTGGACTGGACGGCGGCGTCCTCGCTGGCCATGTCATCCTGCGCCACTTTAAGGTTCCGTACCACGGTATCGAGGTTGCGGGCGGAGAGTATACGGTCGCGGGCCAGCTGGTCCATATCCGGAGTGCGCGGATCCTGCGGCAAGTAGCCGATGGCTCCGCTGCGCGTTACCGTACCGCCCGCAGGAAGCGACTCACCGGCAAGTACCCTGGTCATGGTGGTTTTTCCGGCGCCGTTGCGCCCGACCAGTCCAATCTTGTCCCCGCGGTCGACCCTGAAAGACACCGACTCCATCAGGAGCCGGGCTCCAGCCCGCAGTTCCAGGTTAGCTACCGTAATCAATTCCGTGGCCTTTCGGTGGTTCCTGTCATCCGCTGCGAGCACGCCAAGCGAATTTGTTCTATTCCTACAAAGGAATCTGCGCTGGCCAGCGCTATTGTCAGTTGAAGACGACTTGCATTTGTTTATCCCCACAGTCACGACCACAACAGTCGTGCCCCCAGCGAAAGAATTAACATGTCTTCAACGAAGCGCCATTCCAGCAATTCAGCTGAAATTTNNCCGATAACACTCCAGACGCTCGGCGTCATGCTTGCCGGAGCGGTACTCGGCCCGGGGCGTGGAAGCGCCGCCGCTGGACTCTACCTCGCTGCTGGCCTGGCCGGGCTGCCTGTTTTCAGCGGCTTCCGCAGTGGCTTCGGCGTCCTGGCCGGTCCGTCCGCAGGCTACCTCATCGCTTTCCCGATCGGCGCCCTGGTTGCCGGACTCCTCGCTGTGGTGGTACTACGATCGGCCCGCCGGTTCAAATATGCGTGGATGTTCCTGGCCTGTATGGCCGGAACCGTCCTGGTAATCCACCCGCTTGGCATCCTCGGCATGATCATCAACGGCGGCCTCGCGCCGATGGACGCCCTGCTGGCCGACATCATCTACCTGCCCGGTGACACGGTGAAGAACCTCCTAGCGGCAGCTATTGCGCTCTCCGTCCACCGCGCCTTTCCCCGGCTCCTGGCGCGCAGGAATACTCAGCCAGGAAACGTTCCGGCAGATAACACGGTGTCAGAAAGCACCGCGCCGGCTGACGCCGAAGGTCCAGCGCCGACAGCATGATTGAGTTTCGCAACGCCGGTGTCACCGTACAGCAGGCCGACGGCGAACCCGACAGGCGCATCCTGCGCCCGGTGACGCTGACGTTGGGTGAGCCGAGAATTTCGGTAATCGGCGCCAACGGATCCGGTAAATCGACCCTGCTGAAGTTGATCAACGGGCTGGTGCTGCCGACCGAGGGATCGGTCGCCGTGAAAGGCCTGAGCACCGCGCGGGAAGGCTCGAAGGTGCGCCGGGAGGTTGGTTTTGTGTTTACCGACCCGTTGTCCCAGCTGGTCATGCCCACCGGCCGGGAGGACGTGGAACTCTCGCTGCGCAGCCGCATTAAAAATGCTGCCGCCCGCCGGGAAGCGGGGATCGAGGTGTTGCGCCGTTTCGGCCTCGCAACGCTGGCGGACCAGAGTATTTACGACCTCTCCGGCGGGGAACGCCAATTGCTGGCGATCGCGGTGGTCTCCGCTGTGGAACCCACCGTGCTGGTCGCCGATGAACCCACCACGCTGCTGGACCTCAGGAACGAAACACTGATCCGTGCGGTGTTCAGGCAATTGGGACAACAGGTCGTCTTTGCGACCCACAACCTTGATTTTGCGCTCGAAAGCGACAGAACACTCGTGGTGGATGCCGCTGAAGTGGTCTTCGACGGTGACCCAACCGAAGCGGTGGCCTACTACCGGAAACTCTGTGCGCAATGAGAGGCCATGGAAACATCATGGGCTTGTACTCCCCCACCCGCTCACCGCTCCACCGCGCACCGCTCGGGCTGAAAGTTGTGCTCCTGCTCGGCGTCAGCGGAACGGTTTTGGTCATCCACGAATGGCACGCCACCGCCGGGGCCCTCCTCGGCGTCGTCCTGTTGTACGGATTCGGCGCCCGGGCTTCAGTGCGCAGCCTGCTGCGCACTATCGTTCCGCTACTGCCCATCCTGGCGCTACTGGGCACCTATCAGGGATTCGCCAATGGCCCGGTGGAGGCGTTCATCGTCGACGGAAACCTGTTGGTCTGCGTCCTTGCCGCCCGACTGCTGACGTTGACCACTCCCGGCCAGGTACTCCTGGACGGGGTGGTCAGTGCGGTCACACCACTGCGCGTGGTCGGAGCCGATCCGGAACGGTTCGGCCTCGCCTTGGCGATTATGGTCCGCAGCATCCCTTATCTGATGGGCTCGGTGCTGGATATCCGCGACGCCGCCCGTGCCCGCGGGCTGGAACGCAACCCCCGCGCCATGATCACCCCCGCCGTCGTGAACGCGGTGGCCTACGCCCACCAAACCGGGCAGGCACTCGCAGCACGCGGAATCGGCGACCATTATGGAGACGATGCGCCGACCCGCCGCGATAGGACCTGACGGCCGGGTCTGCGCTGATCGACCGCGCCTGCTAGATATTGAACCCTAGCGCGCGCATCTGGTCCCGCCCGTCCTCGGTGATCTTTTCCGGACCCCATGGCGGCATCCATACCCAGTTCAGCCGCCACTCGTCAACCACGCCGTCCAAGGATTGTCCGACCTGCTCCTCGATGACATCGGTGAGCGGACAGGCCGCGGTGGTGAGCGTCATATCTATGAGCAAGGCCCCGTCCTCGGCGTACTTCAACCCGTAAAGCAGCCCGAGGTCAACAATATTGACGCCCAGTTCGGGGTCGATAACATCCTTGAGCGCTTCTTCAACATCTTCCAGCGTGGTGTGCGCTGCCTGTACATCACTCATGGTTTTCCTTTCGCGGACCGGAAGTTTCGCACGGAATCAGGCGCTGGCCGCGGCCGTACCCTGGGCCGCGAACCTGTCGTACCCTTCGTCCTCGAGCCGGTCGGCTAGCTCAGGCCCGCCCTGCTCGGCTATGGCGCCATCGACAAAAACGTGGACAAAGTCAGGCTTGATGTAACGCAGAATCCGAGTGTAGTGGGTAATCAGCACGGTGCCCATGTTGCCCTTGGAGTGCTCGCGGTTCACCCCTTCCGAGACGACCTTCAGTGCGTCCACATCCAGCCCGGAATCGGTTTCGTCGAGGATCGCGAAACGTGGACCGAAGAGCTCGAGCTGAAGGATTTCGACCCGCTTCTTTTCCCCGCCGGAAAAGCCTTCGTTCACATTGCGCTGGGCGAAGTCGGCGTCAATACGCAGTTTCGCCATGGCCTGCTTCACGTCCTTCGTCCAGTGACGCAGGCTCGGAGCCTCGCCATCGAGGGCGGTCTTCGCGGTGCGCAGGAAGTTCGTCATGGACACGCCCGGCACTTCCACCGGGTACTGCATCGCCAGGAAGAGTCCCGCGCGGGCGCGTTCATCCACGCTCATCGACAGGACGTCCTCGCCGTCCAGGGTGATACTCCCGCTGTCGACGTTGTACCGGGGGTGGCCGGCGATGGTCGAGGCAAGGGTCGACTTGCCGGAGCCGTTAGGCCCCATAATTGCGTGGGTTTCGCCGGTCCTGATGGTCAGGCTGACGCCTTTGAGGATCTGTTTGGACCCCTGGTCAGTGTCAATGCTGACGTGCAGGTCCTTGATGTCAAGAGTTGCCATCTGTTTGTTCTCCTTCGCACCCGTTACCGGGGTGCACTCGCGATGTAAAAGTCGAAAAATTTTCGGGATGCTGCGAAATCAGGCTTGGATCAACCGATCTGGGGTACGGACACGCCGTTGACCACCGAGCTCAGGTCCACATAGACGTTGCCGTCGTGGATTTCCACGGCAAACACCGGTACCGGCTCGTAGGCAGGTAACTGCAGCGGTGCGCCGCTGCGCAGGTCGAACTGTGAGCCGTGCCCCCAGCATTCGATCGCGCAGCCTTCCACCTCGCCTTCGGCAAGCGAGACCTCGGCGTGCGAACAGGTGTCACCGATAGCGTGGATTTCTCCCTCGGAGTCGCGCACCACGGCCACCGGATAGTCGTCGATGAGCACCCGCAGCGCCTGCTTCACCTTGATGTCCGCTGCGCTGCAGATCAGCTCGCCGCGCGGTGTCGCGTCGCCGCTCACAGATTACCTGCCGCGAGTTCGCGCTCCACAGCCTCGGAGAGGTGTTCCTCGAGCGCGGGTACCCCGATCTGTTGGATTACCTCAGTGAGGAACCCGCGCACGACCAGCCTGCGGGCTTCTTTTTCCGGAATCCCGCGGGCCATGAGGTAGAACAGGTGTTCGTCGTCGAACCGGCCGGTGGCGCTTGCATGCCCTGCGCCCTCGATCAGGCCCGTCTCGATTTCGAGGTTCGGCACGGAGTCGGACCGCGCGCCGTCAGTGAGCAGCAGGTTCCGGTTCACTTCGTAGGTGTCGGTGCCCTCGGCGTCCTTGCGGATCAGGACGTCCCCCACCCAGACGGTGTGCGCGTCCTTGCCCTGCAACGCACCCTTGTACGTCACCCTGGACTTGCAGCGCGGGACGGCGTGGTCCACTAGGAGCCGCTGCTCCAGATGCTGGCCGGCGTCAGCGAAGTACAGTCCGTACATCTCCACGTCGCCGCCTGGAGCGGTAAAGACCGACGACGGCGTGAGCCTCACCAGATCTCCGCCAAGGCTGACCACAACGTGCTTGAACCGCGCATCGCGGCCGATCCTGGCCTGCTGGGTGGACAAGTGAACGGCGTCCTCATCCCACTCCTGAACGCTGACGACAGTTAGCTCCGCACCGTCACCAACACGGATTTCGATGTTCTGCGCCAGAGTGGCAGTGCCTTGGTGGTTAAGAACGACGACGGCCTTCGAGAAAGCCTGCGCGTCGATGATCAGGTGCTGCGCGGCCGGCGCGGCGTCCTTCCCGCGGATGCTGACAGTGATCTCACTATCGGCCGTGGTTTGTGCGGGTACGGTGATCACCGTGGCTACGGGTGCCGCTGCCCAGGCCGCGGCAGAGACCCTGTCGTCCGGGATCGCGGCACATCCGATCCGCGGATCGGTCCGCTCCACCGTCTCGACCTGGATATTCGCTGCTCCGCCGACGCTGACCGTCGGGCCTGCGCCGTCAAGGCTCTCGGTATGCAGCCCACGCAACCGCTTCAGCGGCGTGAAGCGCCAGTCCTCTTCGCGTCCGGTCAGCACGGGGAAGTCGGCCAGATTATAGGACTTCAACCGCTCGCCGCGGGATGCTTCAGGTATCACCGGGGCATTCCCGTGGCTGTGCTTCTTCAGCCCATGCTGGGCCGTTCCATCGTTGAATTCGGAAAGGTTCTCCCCTTCTTCGGTGAAACCGGCGATCGCCAAGGTGGCATCACCGGAAGGTGCGCCGATCCGGGCGATGTCATCGTCCACCCCAGGGTTCAATTGAGTAGTTTCAGCCATTGCTAGCCCACGGCCCCTTCCATTTGAAGTTCGATCAGACGGTTCAGTTCGAGCGCATATTCCATCGGAAGCTCACGGGAAATAGGCTCAATAAAACCACGGACAATCATGGCCATAGCCTCGTCCTCCGCCATTCCGCGGGACATGAGATAGAACAGCTGTTCCTCGCTGACCCGCGAGACTGTGGCCTCGTGGCCCATGGTCACATCGTCTTCGCGGATATCGACATACGGGTACGTATCGGAACGGGAGATGGTGTCCACCAGCAGCGCATCGCAGCGGACAGTATTGGCCGAATGCGTAGCACCCTCACGGACCTGGACCAGGCCACGGTATGCCGCCCGTCCGCCGCCGCGGGCAACCGACTTCGAGACGATCGAGGATTTGGTGTTAGGTGCGATATGCACCATCTTCGAACCGGTGTCCTGGTGCTGTCCCTC